>NZ_JAUBUI010000033.1:0-65060 GCF_036705385.1 Microcoleus sp. B3-A4
TCGAATGCAGGAACCTCGCTCTGTCTTGAAATCTAAACGGAGGGCGTGATTGAGACTTTTTCAGTGCCATTGGACTTTAGTCCTGAGCAGATTCTGAGGACTAAAGTGTTAACTACAAACGCGCTCACGGGTATTTTACAGGACTAGATATAAAAGATAAAAGGGCGATCGCCTGAGCGATCGTCCTTTTATCTACTGCACGTATTATCAGCTTTTAAACTGGTCTGAATCCGAGACTATTTGCGGTTGTTGAGCCATTTAGCCGCAACTATTCCCAAAATACCCGCCACAACTGGATTGCCCAAAAACTTCATCAAACTCGGCTGTTCGGCCAGCACTTCTTGGAAAATATCCGGGTGATTGTGATAGGTAAACGAGGCCAGCTTGGTAACATCGTCAGCATTCATGCGGCTGGCGTGGTGGGTAGAAAGTCCTAGCTGCTTTTCCAATTGGCGATCGTCCAATCCTCTCTTCCCCAAATGCTTGAAGAATTCCCGCGCTACATCGTCGCGTTCGTTTGGCTTAATTTGGGCGATCGCCTTTTGCAATTCCGGTTCCAACTGAGCCGGCGGGAGGGAGTCGTGATTCAGGGAACGCCCGAATAATTGTTTGCGCTGAGCCGGTGAAGTTCTCTGAGCAAAATCGTCAAAATTTTCGTACTCTTCACCGGTTGTCTCCGGCATCATTTCTCGATTTCCCTGGGCCAAATCCTTCATGATTTGACTCTTGTAATTCTCGCTGCTACTCATGGTAACTCTCTTCCAATCTACACAACATTTCTGTCTTTACTTGAGATTGTTTCGCCTTCAAAAAACTGCGGAATATTAAACCGTGGCGCGGCTTTAATTTAAGCTTTCTAACCTGGTCAAGACTTGTATTCAATTTGATTTGATTGCTGGTCGTACTTAGCCGTCAAAATCAGTTTTTTGTCAGGAGCGTAAACCAAAACACTTACATCCTGATTTGGGAAATTGCGGTGAAAACCTTGTGCTAAAGATTTGGCTAAATCTTTCACTTCTGTAGGGCGGACTTGCGGGGTAATTACAACTCCCAATTTGTTATTATCGCGCACGTAAGCATCTTGAACCAGGCCCTGAGCCGTCAATGTTACCCATTTACCAAAATCTTGACCTGCGACGGTATTGCCCTGTTCTAGCTGCGCGTAATAACCCTTACTGCCACCAATTGCTACAGGTACATCAGTCGGTTTTTGGGCTGAAACGCTGGGCGCGCAGGCAGTAGTTACTGCCAGCATTAATACCAAAAGTACGCCCGCAATTATTTTGCGACTCTGCTGCAATAAACTCACCTTTTTTCCTCCGTTCAGAAAAGATTGGGAATACTTGAAAGGGTCAGGTTGCTCGACCCTCTCAATTAGTATTAGGCTTAGTCTAGTTTCTTTTTGAGCTCATCTTTTACATCTTCGATGGCGTGACCAGCTTCAGCTTTGGCCTGCTTGGCTTTGCCTTCGGCTTTATCTTTCGGGTCGCCAGTAACATTGCCTAGGGCTTCTTGAGCAGCGCCTGCGATGTTGTTGCCAGTTGCCTTTGCTCTATCTTCAGTGCTCATTGGTTTCTCCCTATCTGTGTCTCAGACATTTTCTATTTAATAAACTCATCATAGGTAACTAGGAGCGGCGTTGCACTCTACCTCTAGGAAGAAACAATGAAGAAAAAATGAAGATGGAAGATGGAAGATGGAAAAATAATTTTTTAATTTTAGACGGGCTGCCACTTTGATACTTATCGGATCGGCTTTTTTTACCGTTTCTGCTGGCTGCAATCAAGTATTTTTGTAAAAAAAAACTGCTGGAGGGTCGCCTGTGCGTCCAAGACTATTTTTTTAACCCAAAATAATTTATAAATTATAAATTTTATTTAATTCTGCCTTAAAAAGGCGGGTGTGGGCAAGACCGCATCTTACCCACACCCGAAAAAAAACTTATTAGTTTTAATCTACCTTGTGATGACACTCTTCATCTATTCTTTGCTGAAGTTCTTCTTTCAACTGTTCGACAGCGCGCATAGTTTGAGCATCTTCTTGTTTTTGCTGACCGAGGGCTTTTTCTGTTTCCTCGCCGAGCAAGATTTCCCGGGATTTTGGTAGCGTGACTTGATTTTCGCTACCAGTGTGGGTCGCGTTTTCTTCAGTATTCATTACTTTTTCCCCTATTGTTTGCAAAAATTATTTTTAACAAGGGTACTTAAAAGTTAACCTTATACTTATCATAAGGGAAATCGCGAAGATTTCCCTCTGTCTGAAGGGAGATAGGGGATGGTGAAGAGTTTTGAGTTTTATAGTTAAGATAAATTACGGAAACTTCCATTAGCCCCAAAGGAGATAGGGGAAGGGGAATAGTGCGTGAGATTGCTTGGTGAGTCGCAAGGCGCGGGCAGTGAATGAGTTGGGGAAAGAGGAGGAGGGGGGAGAATTTTTCTGCGACGCGATCGCCATAAGTACCTTTTGTCGTTTGTTTGATGAGGCTGTTTCGAGATCTGTAAAAGATGAAGAGAGAAATAGGGGACAGATTTAGTGCAGACTTAAGTCAGATGTAGAGCAGTTTGACCTTGAAAATCAACAGGGTGCCGCAATTGGCAAGTTGTGTGGCGCTCGGGTTAAATAATCGGCTAAAGAAGACTTAGCCTCAAGGCTAACTTCCTGCCGGAGCGAACTAAAATTTCTGTTATTAGTAAAAAGTATCTAAAACCCTATGGGAGCAAGGAGCAGTAACCCTCTCGAAGCAGCCGGCCCGACTCGTGAGCCGATCAAAATAGGCGTGTTGCATTCGCTGACGGGCACGATGTCCATCAGCGAAATTTCTGTTAAAGATGCGACGCTGTTGGCTGTTGAGGAAATTAATGCGGCGGGAGGGGTGCTCGGACGCCCCTTGGAAGCGGTTATAGAAGATGGAGCCAGCGATTTGCAAACTTTTGCTCAAAAAGCTAAGCAATTGCTCCTAGAAGCGCAGGTGGTGGTGGTATTTGGCTGTTGGACTTCGGCGAGCCGCAAAGCTGTACTGCCTGCTTTCGAGCAGGACCAAGGGTTGCTGTTCTATCCGGTGCAGTATGAAGGGCTAGAACAGTGTCCGAATATTTTCTACACTGGTGCTGCCCCGAACCAACAGATTGTGCCTGGGGTGAATTACTTGCTGGCACAGGGGAAGCGGAAAATTTTCCTGTTGGGTTCGGACTATCTGTTTCCCCGGATGGCAAATCGGATTGTGAAAGCTCAACTGGCGGCACAGGGGGGAGAGTTGGCGGGGGAAGTGTATCTGCCGCTGGGATCGAGAGAAGTGGGCGAGGCGATCGCACATATCTTAGCAGTGAAACCGGATGCTATTCTCAACACTCTCAACGGGGACAGCAATGTGGCTTTTTTCCTTCATCTGCAGGAAGCTGGCGTAAAACCCGAGGATTTGCCCGTGATGTCGGTCAGCGTAGCAGAAGAAGAAGTGCGGGCGATCGGGCCGTCCAATATTGCTGGACATTTGGTGGTTTGGAACTATTTTCAAACGGTGGATACACCGGAAAATCGTAAATTTGTCAAGGCTTATAAAGCCCGATACGGGGAAAATCGAGTCACCGATGACCCGATCGAAGCGGCTTATTTGGGCGTTTACCTGTGGAAGCAAGCAGTAGAAAAAGCTGGTTCGACAGATGCGGTTAAAGTCAGGGCGGCTGCTAAAAATATTGAGTTTGCAGCGCCCTCGGGCAAGGTAAAAATAGATGCCCAAACTCAGCATATCTGGAAAACAGTGAGGATTGGCAAGGTGAGGGCAGACGGTCAAATTGAGGAGATTTGGAATTCCGGCGCACCTGTGCAGCCAGATCCTTTTCTCAAGAGCTATCCTTGGGCGGCGGCACTTGCTACGAGGGGGATTTCTCTGGGAACACGGGCGTCTTTGAGCGGGCTGTTTGTCATCTTGGTACTGATAACTTGGATGGCGGTGGGAGTCGGGTGGATGGGTTCTGTGGATATGAAGAACTATTTGCTGGCAATAGAGGCTGCCTCAGATCCGGCGGCGGGGGTTTCTGAGGCAGCAAAGGCGGTGCTGGTGCAGCAAACTCTCTTTGTGGCGAGTCGAACTCAGCACTGGCTGATGGGGGCTTTGGTTTTGAGTTTGATCGCGGGGACAGTGGGTTTTGTGTCGGTGTCGGCAATTATTCGGAATCTCGGCTTGCTGCGGGAAACTGCCGAACAGATGGCGAGCGGTGATTTGACGGCTCGCTCGCCTGTTGTTTCTAATGACGCGATCGGGGTGCTATCTTCTACTCTCAATACCATGGCTCAGCAAATTAACAGTTTGCTTAACGGTTTGGAAGTGCGGCAGCGGCAGCTAGAGGAACGATCGAAGGAATTGGAAGTCGCTAAGAATGCCGCGGAAGCTGCCAACCGGGCGAAAAGCACTTTTTTGGCAAATATGACTCACGAGTTGCGGACGCCCTTGAATGCGATTATCGGCTACAGCGAGCTGCTGCAAGAAGAGGCTCTGGAACTCGGCGAAGAAGAGTTTGTGATGGATTTGGCAAGCATTAATATGGCCGGCAAGCAATTGCTCACCATTATTAGCGACATCCTGGATATTTCTAAAATTGAAGCAGGAAAGATGACTCTTTTCTTGGAGACTTTTGATGTGTTGAATTTGCTCGAGCAGGTTGTCACTACGGTTCAACCCCAGCTAGGGAAAAATGGCAATACTTTGATTGTCAATTGCGATCGCAATATTGGCACGATATACTCTGATGTGTCAAAGCTGCGGCAAGCGCTGTTGAATTTGGTGACCAATGCTGCTAAGTTTACCGATCGAGGCAAAATTACGATTAATGTTTGGAAAGAAGAAGGGGAGGTTTTGCCGATCGGCAATTCCGAAGAACTCTCGGCAGATCCTTCTCGGTGTCAACAGCCTTCCATCGTCTTTCAAGTAACCGATACCGGCATCGGCATGACTGACGATCAGGTGTCGAGGTTGTTCGGAGCTTTCACTCAAGCGGACGATTCTACTACCCGCAAATACGGCGGCACGGGTTTGGGGCTGACAATTAGCCGGAAATTTTGCCAGATGATGGGCGGAGACATTACCGTTGAGAGCGAATTTAATTGCGGTTCTAGTTTTACGATCCGGTTGCCGATTGCGATTACAAGCCCGAAAGAAGCGCAGGACGATCGAGAAATCCCAGAAATTGAGGCCGAGCCTTCCCAGGATTTAGACACGAGTGCAGAAGCGACAGAAGCGAAGCAAAAAGCAGTGCCATCGCAACCGCTGGATCTGCCGGATGCTGCTACTGTGCTGGTGATTGACGACGATCCAGACGCGCGGGATTTGATGACCCGCTGCTTGTCGAAACAGGGATTTCGGGTGCGATCGTCGGCTAGCGGTCAAGGGGGGCTTCTGTTGGCTAAGGAGTTGCTGCCGGACGCGATTATTCTGGACGTGATGATGCCAAGTATGGACGGCTGGGCGGTGCTGTCGGCGTTGAAAGCCGATCGAGATTTGGTTGATATTCCAGTGATTATGATAACTTTTTTGGACGACCAAAATCAGGGTTGGGAATTGGGAGTGGCGGAGTATGTGAGGAAGCCTGTGGATTACAAGCGCTTTGCTGCTTTATTGAGTAAATATCAGAGTTTGGGGAAGTAGTTATGAGTCATATCAATTCTGGTTGCACGAGCAAAATATTGTTGACTGTTAACTGGTGGCTGTTGACTAAAATTATGCTTTCGGAACCACTGACTGTTTAGACATTTAAACAATACCGATGCCACCGGAAACGATATCAGTAGTCATTAGCCATTGAACTCTGAAATGTGAAAGATCAACTGTTAAATGTTGTGAAATATTAACAGTTATAGCAACCCTGAAGACGCTGAGAATGTTATTAATTGTTGAAATTATTGCTGGGAGAGTTTTCTGCCGAAGGTCTTCTGCTATAACTGTTACCAGTTACCCAAAATATTTTAATATTTAATCGAGCTCCTGCCAACGGCTCAGATACTGTTGTTGTAACTAAAAAGTGAGATTTTGTGGATTGAGTAGTTCGCTTTGGCAGCTAGCTCATATTCTTTGGCTAGCCTGTGACCACATTAGGAATAGAGATTTACAGCGCTTTTTCGCTCGTGCTTTTCCTGACCCTGTTGAGCTATTTAACAATGGCGAAAGGATTGTTAGGCGTTGCGGAATCACGGTAGGAAAATAGATAACTTGGTAATTCGGAAGATGTTCTGATATCGTTTCCGGTTGCATCGGAATAATAAAATCGAGTCAACAGTTAACACTCAACCATTCAGTTTTTCGACCCGCCCGTCAACAGTCAACAGTCAACAGTCAACAATAATTCCGGTGCAACCGGAATTGATATGACAGGCTTGTTTCATTTTTGGCAGATTGAGTCGTTCATACCATAAATCAGCAACGCCACTCTGGCGTTGGTTGGGGCATTGTTCCAGTGAAGGTAGGTTACGAGGGTTGATCCCCTGCATCGGGAGCCACAGTTGCATCGGGTGCTACCGATTCTAGCTCCGGTGGCAGATGATTGGTGATGAAGGAACTCCAATGAACTATTCCACCTGAATCAAATTCCATCTGCAAAATAGACGCATTCGGTACTGGAAATCCTCGCGAAAATCCCAAAAGCCGAGTCATCGCAACGGCATCAATTACCCTTGGCTTAGCCAAAATCTGCCACAGCATTGCTTTGATAAAAAATCCATGTGAAAAGACAACTACAAAACCGGATTGTTGTTGCAACTGGTTGAGGGCAGTTCGGACTCGTTCCATCAGTTGAACCAACGATTCGGCGTTGGTTCCATCGACATATTCAGGGTCGCAGCGGTCCCAGTAAGCTTTGCTCAAAGGTTTGCGAGCCTGGGTTGTGGTTGGTTGGTCGAGCTGTAGACCCAGATAGGTAAATTCCTGAACTTGCCAAACCTCAACGGGTGTATGTGGAAATTTTTCAATCAATGGTTGAGCCGTGAGTTGTGCTCTCAGATAAGGTGAAGTCACAATCAAGTCTGGAGTTTGTTTAACGGCGGTTGGAATACATCTTGATTGTCGGTCGCCCAATTCACTTAAGGCGTTTTCAGGCGGTTCAATAGTTGCTAACCCTGCATTAGATTGACTTTCACCATGACGAATAATCCAAATAGACACGGTTTGATATTCCCTCTTATTTAGGGTAAAAATCACTTCTAGGGTGTTGATGAATCACGGGATGAAAATAGATAAGTGGGAAATTCCGAAGATGTTCTGAAGCGCGGGAGCATCTCATATTTGTAAAAACACTTCTTGTGTCTCCTTCCTTCTTCCTTCTTAGTTCTTACTCTTTCCCCCCTAGCTCCTAACTCCAATTTCTAGCTGGGCTGCTTTCCTTAAAATGCTCCCTGAAGCGCTTGTTTCATTTTTTGGAGATTGAGTCGTTCATACCACAAATCAGCAGCGCCGATTGTTAAAATTGGCTGAGTTAAATAAATCAGTGGAGACGATTCAATTGCTCGATCGCCTTCGTCAATAACTGGTCTAAAAAAGTTTAATTAGTCATTAGTTAACAGCGAAAAACTAATAACTAATGACCAATGACTAATTAATCTAAGAAGCCCATTAATGTTGAGCTATCGTCAATTTCGTTTGAGGCAATTGGCCGATTTCCTCCCATTGTCGAGTAAACTTCATCAATGTGAAGAGTGCTGATTGCTATAGGGCGGGCACCGGACATACTGAACATTTCGCTGACTTGCATGGCGCTGGAGCCGATCGGGCGATTGCCGAGTGTAGCAACCACTTCAAAGTCGCTGGATTCGACCGGGCGATTGCCTACAGTGCCGTAGGTTTCGCTGAGGTGCAGCGTGCTAATGCCGATCGGGCGGTTCCCCGATATCGAGACGGTCTCGCTGATGGTAAAATCGTCTGGACCGACGGGGCGGTTGTCATGCATGAGTTGAGGCCGATAAAGTTGAATTCCTGTTGCTTTGGTATCCGTGGGTTCTGTCGGTTGGCTTTTGGAACCTCCTTTACCGCGGCGGGCGAGTGCTTTGCCTTTGCCTGTACCTGTGCTCCTCGTATCCATAATTCTTTTCCTCGCTTATTTTTGGGTGTTGATTGCTGGGTGCGGACAACTGCTTTTCTTGGCTTTCTGCTTTCTATTTCGGCCGATGATTAAAATAATATTACAAAGTCTAACTATTTTTTTAACGA
This sequence comes from Microcoleus sp. B3-A4, assembly GCF_036705385.1. NCBI lineage: Bacteria > Bacillati > Cyanobacteriota > Cyanophyceae > Oscillatoriales > Microcoleaceae > Microcoleus > Microcoleus sp. B3-A4. Next base: position 8,189 of record NZ_JAUBUI010000033.1, read on the forward strand.
AATTGCAGAATCTCTGCATTTTTGTTAAGATTTATGGGTAATAGCTACATTTTCCTATGGTAACTGCGGCAGCATCTTTTCAATTGCAAGCGCCCTTCCAGCCCACAGGCGACCAACCGCTAGCGATCGCCCAACTCGTCAAAGGCATCGAAGCTGGGGATCGATTTCAAACCTTACTCGGTGCCACAGGTACGGGCAAAACCTTCTCCATTGCCTCGGTGATTGAAAAAGTCGGCAGGCCCACTTTAGTCCTAGCACACAACAAAACCCTGGCAGCTCAACTGTGCAACGAACTGCGAAATTTTTTCCCGAACAATGCAGTCGAATACTTTGTCAGTTATTACGACTACTACCAACCTGAAGCATACATCGCCGTCACCGATACTTTCATTGAGAAAACGGCAGCAATTAACGACGAGATAGATATGCTGCGGCACTCCGCCACGCGATCGCTCTTTGAACGCCGCGACGTGATTGTAGTTGCTTCAATTAGCTGCATCTACGGTTTGGGAATGCCCGCAGAATACCTGAAAGCTGCTATTCCTTTGCGAGTAGGAATGGAAGTCAACCAGCGGCAAGTTTTGCGAGATTTAGTCAACGTCCAATACAGCCGCAACGACATAGATTTAGGCAGAGGCAAATTTCGCGTCAAAGGCGATGTTTTGGAAATTGGCCCCGCTTACGAAGATAGAATTATTCGCGTCGAATTCTTCGGCGACGAAATCGATGCCATTCGCTACGTTGACCCCGTAACAGGTAAAATCCTGCAAAGTTCAACCGCTTTAAATATCTATCCAGCGCGCCACTTTGTCACGGCAGAAGATAAATTAGAGGCTGCTTGCCAAGGAATAGAACTCGAATTAGAAGACCGACTGGCAGAATTTGAAAAACAGGGTAAACTCTTAGAAGCTCAGCGGTTGGAACAGCGCACGCGCTACGATTTGGAAATGCTGCGCGAGGTAGGTTACTGCAACGGAGTCGAAAATTATTCGCGGCATTTAGCAGGGAGAAATGCGGGGGAACCGCCAGAATGTTTGATTGATTATTTCCCGAAAGATTGGATGTTGGTGATAGATGAATCTCACGTCACCGTGCCGCAAATTCGGGGGATGTACAACGGCGACCAAGCGCGCAAAAAAGTATTGATTGAACACGGTTTCCGCTTGCCCAGCGCGGCCGATAACCGCCCTTTAAAAGCAGAGGAATTCTGGGCAAAAGAGAATCAGTGCATATTTGTTTCTGCTACGCCTGGGGATTGGGAAATGGAGATATCTGAAGGCCGAGTTGCAGAGCAAGTAATTCGCCCTACCGGAGTCATAGATCCGACAATTTTCGTGCGCCCGACGGAAGGGCAAATTGATGATTTGTTGGGGGAAATCAAAGAGAGAGTAACTCGGGACGAGCGAGTTTTGGTGACGACTTTAACCAAGCGGATGGCGGAAGATTTAACCGAATATTTGCAGGAAAGGGGAATTAGAGTGCGGTATTTGCACTCGGAAATCCAGTCGATTCAACGCATCGAAATTATCCAAGATTTGCAGGATGGTAAGTTTGATGTATTGATTGGTGTTAACTTGCTGCGGGAAGGTTTGGATTTGCCGGAAGTTTCGCTGGTGGTAATTTTGGATGCGGATAAAGAGGGGTTTTTGCGATCGGGACGTTCGTTGATTCAAACGATTGGAAGGGCGGCGCGGCACGTTCAGGGACAGGCTATTTTGTACGCGGATAATTTGACGGATAGTATGGTTAAGGCGATCGACGAAACGGATCGACGCCGGGGGATTCAGGTAGCCTACAATAAGATGCACGGGATTACGCCGCAGCCGATCGCCAAAAAGCGATCGAGTAATGCGATTTTGGCATTTTTGGATGTGTCGCGCAAGCTGAATTCTCAGCAGTTGGAGGAGGTTTACGAACAGGTAAACGAGTTATCTTTGGATGAGATTCCTCAGTTAATCGGGCGCTTGGAAGCGCAGATGAAGGCGGCGGCTAAGAAGTTGGAGTTTGAGGAGGCGGGTAAATTGCGCGATCGGATTAAGCATTTGCGGGATAAGCTATTGGGACATTAAGGAAGAGTGGGAGGATATGATGTTCGATCGCATTACCTTCGATCCAAAAATTATGGGAGGAAGATCTTGCATTCGAGGAATGCGAATTACTGTTTCTTTGGTAGTGAGTTTAGTGGCAAATGGGATGAGTGTAAAGGAAATCTTGGCAGCTTATCCCTATTTGGAAGCAGAGGATATTAAAGCTAGTCTCCAGTATCAACTCTCAACCTCAATGCTATGAATGCACCCACTCGTTTAGAGTTTCCCATTGCTAAGGCGCAATATCTCTTCAGCAGTGCCATGGAAGCAGGAGTAGGCGGAGATAAGCAGAAATTCTGGCGGGAGGTGATGGGGTTTGAGTCACCGGAGGCGATTCGAGAGGCAATTATAGCCCAAATCTCGCTAGAATTGTTACACCCAGTCGGACAGAATGACTATGGAGAACGCTACCAAGCTATTATTTTAGTTACAGGGCGATCGGGGGTATCTTGGCAAATACGTACAGGCTGGATTGTTTTATTTGGTGAAGATATTGCTAGATTTGTTACCGCATTTCCTCAACGCTTTGGGAGACAGCAATGAGCAAATTTCAGTTATTGGATGCAGTGACTTTAACCGAAGCAGTCGCCCTCGCTGATGGCCAGATAGCACCGCCACAAACAGCCGGGACAATTGTTGAGGTTTTCAAGAAGGGTGAAGCTTATTTAGTAGAATTATTTGGGGGATGGGTGAAAGCAGAAGTTGGCGGGGATTTTGTGCCTGCAACTCAGGATGAACCAGGAGCATTTATGGAAACGATTGGTGTTGAAACAGTTTATCCGCATCAGTTGCAATTAGTAAAATCGGCCGACGCAATGATGGGGATTCGAGAGCATTTACTGTCGGTTTTAAATAATTTACCTGACGAGTTAGTGGCTGAAGTATGCGATTTTGCGGAGTTTTTGCAGGAAAAACAGCAAAAAGTGCGATCGTATTAAGCATTTAGGTGAAATGCGATCGCCTTTTACCATTTTCCTATTTTTAGGGATGAAAAGGGCGATCGGGCTTTCTATCAGATTCCTAGTCGATATGCTGCATATTGGCGATCGTCACAATCTGCATTTGATGAACCATCGTTATCCCAGTCATTTGGCTGCCAATCACGTTCGCGCCTCAAGTCATCTATTTCTTGTTGCTGTTCAAGGACTTTTTCCTCAAAGGATTGGATAGTTTTATCCTTAGCTTTGATAGTTTCATCCTTTTCTTCGTTTTCCTCAAGCAGACTGCGGTTCCACTCCGCCAAAGCGCGGTTCGACTTCGCCAAAGCGCGGTGTGACTCCGCCAAAACAGAGAGGGTTTTCTTAGTCCGCTGAAGGTTGGTGTACAACGACTCGCATTGTGGAGTATAATTATGGGACATATATTTCAAAAGTTACGTTGACTTGTGGTGGTCTGAAGTTGAGATGTCAAACCACTGTGAGTTCGCTAGCTAAAGCAAGGCCTCTGTCTGAATCGTTACTTCAGGCGGGCCTTTTCCGTATCAGATATGATTGGCTATTGCAAAAACTACAAGACATTAAAGCTTTGTCTTTCTTACACTAGGCAATGTGAGGAAGTTTTGTTTGATCTTGTATTTTAAGAATTTACCACTCGTTCGTTGAATTGTCAAGCGAGTAATAAGACCGTTTGTTTTCTTTATTACGGAGATTTAAACATCCGATTGCCCACATCCGATGCCGCTTTAATCTAATAGGCTTGAATAGTGCAGTCTACCGGGCTATGGGTAAAGTGGATGCCAACTCAACCTCAATTTGCCGACATCCGATGCCGCTTTAATCTAATAGGCTTGAATAGCGCGGTATACCGGGCTATGGGTAAAATGGATGCCACAATTAACCTAAATCTCTATTAAGAATTGAAACGTGAGTGAATTGATTGCGGGCAGATAGGGCAAGGGTTTCAGAAATATAAAAAAAAGGTCGATCGCCCAAAACACCACCAAAACCAACTACTTGCTCAATACCGCAGCATCCGTACTGCTAGCAAAAGCCGGACTAATAAACTCCTCCTTCTCTTCCAGCGTGATGTAACCCTTATCTACAGCTAGCTGCATCACTTCCTGAAGAAAACCTCTCAGCACATCTAATACGTGAGTGCGATCGAATTCAAAATGCTTTTCCCAGCAGGAAGTCCCAAACTTTCTCAAAGTACAGCTAATGCGATCGTCTGTGGGTACTAACTTGATAGTTAGCGTACAACTTTCAGCAAAATCTATTTCTATTGGCTTACCTTCTGACAGTTTCCTAATTTGTTCTGGCAGATTATCGTCCAAAATCATACAGATATCAGGATCTAAAAATACCTGTATTCTCTCATCACCTATTTCTATGGATACTTTATGATCGTACTCAAAACAAAAACGCCGGATAGCCATTTCAAAATGAGTAAGTTCTCCCAATGGATCTTCTGGAGGATCTGCGTAATTTTCTAAAAAACGTTCTCCTAACTGAAAATTAAATTTTTGACTGTTATTCATCCTCGCTCCTCCTATTTAATTATGAAAAATTTGAAGTCTTTACTACAGGATAACCGTACTTCAGTGTGCCATCAGGATTTCTTTTTATTTTCGCGTAAGTAACATTCTCAGTTATCGTTCCATCAGGATGGTAAACTCTACCGATAGCACGTTGAAAATCAATGATATATTTACCGGAATATTTGGGTATCAATTGCTCGGCATTTACCCAATTTTGAGGATTTAACCACTGTCCTTGATCCTTGTTGGAACTTGTCGCTCTTCCCATAAGTTCATGGGGTTTAAGTTGGGGACCGTGATGACGAGCAATATGGTCGTAAGCTTTCGTTGATTTAGGATTGTTCCATTGGGGTTCTGTTCCTCTACCTGTCCATTCACAACCGCTGCCAACTTCTACGCTTGAGTTTATTATATCCTGTTCTATAATTTCTGCCACTTCGGTATTTTTTTTACTGGGTACAACCTACATAATATAAAAAAGGAGTAAGTTGGGCGAAGTGAAACGTAGGGTTCGTTACCTCAACCCAACCTACTAATAAACTTACGGTGTCGGATTCGGATACTTAGCGTGCACCGCATCGATTTCCGCTATAATCTCCCGATCCAAATTCACCTCCAAACTACCAATATTTTCCTCCAACTGTTCGAGACTTGTTGCACCGATAATAGTGCTAGTTACAAACCAGCGTGATCGCACATACGCCAAAGCCATCTGCGCCGGACTTATCCCATGTTTCCCCGCAATCTCAACATAGGCTTTCACCGCATCATTCAGATTAGTTTTATCGTAACGCTGACCAAATCCCGCAAATAAAGCCAACCTAGAATTTTCGGGAATTCCATTCAAGTATTTCCCCGTTAACAGCCCAAATCCCAAAGGACTGTAAGCCATCAATCCCACATTCTGAAAACGGCAAGTTTCTGCTAAATTTAGGTGAAATGTCCGATTGCTCAAACTGAAAGCATTCTGAATCGAAACAACTTTCGGCAAACCGTGTTTTTCCGCCAACGTGCAAAACTCGCAAACTCCCCAAGGCGTCTCGTTACTCAAACCTAAATAGCTGATTTTGCCAGCTTTAATCAAGTCAGCAAATACCTCTAACTGTTCCAAAATTGGCACTGTTTCGTGTTCTTGGGCGATGTCGTAATCCGGCGCGCCAAATAGTGGCACGTAGCGGTCTGGCCAGTGGATCTGATACAGGTCAATGTAGTCAGTTTGCAAGCGCTTCAGGCTGTCATTCAGGGCTTTTTCGACATTTGGGCGATCGATCTGATTTTTCCCTTCCCGAATCCACTTTAATCGAGTGCTTCTACCCGCCACTTTAGTAGCTATAATGACTTTATCCCGCTGCTGCTTCGCCAACCACTCGCCGATATATTCCTCTGTTTTTCCCTGAGTTTCCGCCTTTCCAGGGACGGGATACATTTCGGCCGTATCAATAAAGTTGATTCCTCTATCGATCGCAAAATCAAGCTGTTGGGCCGCTTCTGCAACGGTGTTCTGCTGGCCGTAAGTCATGGTACCCAAACAGATTTCAGATACTGATAAGTCGCTGTCGCCGAGTTTTTTGTATTCCATGATTTCGCTTGCTGGGAAATTATCTGATTCTATATTACAGAAAAAGTTTCATTTAGTTACTCACTCAAAAAAAACGACGTGAAACGCAGCTCTTCTGTAAAAAAAATTCATTTTCTCTATGCTACTCTGCGCCCTCGGCGGTTAAAATATTTTAAAAACTATTTGCCCTTAAATGTTAATATAAATAATTACGTCCTGATAGTTTATGAGTAACCGCCAGCCCAAAGTTCCGTTTGTAAATCTCTCCCTGCAACACCAACCCATCCAATCCCAAATAGCAGAAGCAATTAGAAAAATCATCCAGGAAGGAGACTTTATTTTAGGCAAAGCACTCGCCGAATTTGAAACAGCATTTGCAGCAGCTTCTGGAGTAAAATACGGCGTAGGAGTGGCTTGCGGAACAGATGCGATCGCTCTGGGACTCCAAGCTTGCGGCATTAATCCGGGCGACGAAATTATCATACCCGCTAACACTTTTATCGCCACCGCGATCGCCGTCCTCCAAGCCAAAGCTATACCTATTCTTGTAGATTGTGACCCGGAAACCGCCCTGATTGACCTCACAGCAGCCGAAACAGCAGTTACCTCGAAAACTAAAGCAATTATCCCCGTACACCTCTACGGTCAAATGGTATCGCCCCGGCAGCTTTTAGATTTTGCGAAGCGCCACGATTTAATAATATTTGAAGATGCCGCCCAAGCGCACTTAGCCCACAGAGAAGGATACCGCGCGGGTTCCATTGGTAAAGCAGCAGCCTTCAGTTTTTATCCCAGCAAAAACCTCGGTTCTTTTGGCGACGGCGGGATGTTAATTACTAACGATGCACAACTCGCAGAAAAAATGCGAACTCTCCGCAATTACGGAGCACCCAGCAAATATTTGCACACAGAAATCGGTACCAACAGCCGCCTCGACAATTTGCAAGCTGCTGTGCTCAATGTTAAATTGCCTTATTTAGAAAAATGGAATCGCGATCGCACCGACGCCGCCCAACACTACGATACTCTACTAGAACCCCTGAAACACAAAGGCATTGTACCCATCGCCAACCACAGCAGCAGCGGTCACATTTATCACCTCTATGTTATCAAAATTACTGAGGAAAGCTCGATCGACCGCAACACCCTTCAGGAAAAACTCGGCCAACACGGCATTCAAACAGGCATACACTATCCCCTACCTTGCCACCTGCAACCCGCCTACCAAAACTTAGGCAATCGGGGCGACTTCCCCCGCGCAGAAACCCTGTGCCAACAAATTTTATCATTGCCAATGTATCCCGGATTGAGCAATACTCATATCGAGCAAGTTGTTCGGGCGATCGTACTATCATTGAATTGCTAATTGTTCATAAAATTTATGCGGCAGGTGTTTCAAGCAGTAAGGTGCGGTTCTCAAAGCGTTTTGGTGGGTAATTAATAAATCTTTAACTCACAGTTTAAAACCCGAAAGCGTTGCGAATCCAGCGCGGCAATCTTAAAACTTCTCAAACCATGCACATCCAGCGCAGAATTCGCATTGTTTTCAAGCGATACCTCCTGGCGGAAGGTATCACGGTGCTCCTAGTGCTGCTGTACGCCCCCCTGCTATTACACTGGTACGACGGCTGGCTCAACAAAAGCATCAGCCTCGAACACGAATATTTCAGCCACGGACTAATTGGTTTGCCCTACGCAGCTTATACTGCTTGGATGAACCGAAAGTGCTGGCGCAGCTTGCCCAACTCTCCGCATCCTTTGGGAGGCTTTTTGCTGGTACTAGCCACGCTTTTTTATCTGAGTCGCTTGAGCGATTTAGTAAATTTATCCCTGCCCGTAATGCTGGCCAGCATTTGCTTATCTTTAAAAGGAATTCCCGGCTTGAAATTGCAGGCGATGCCGCTTTTATTCGTATTTCTGACCTCGCCGAACCACATTCCTTACCTCATAGAACCCTACGCCTTGCCCTTACAGCAATTCATTGCTGAAGCATCAGGCTGGATATTAATTAAGATTGGTATCAACGTGAGAGTGGAAGAAATTTATCTGTACGTAAACGAGCGCATTGTAGAAGTTGCTCCACACTGTGCAGGCTTAAAAATGCTGTTTACCAGTCTTTACGTCAGCTTAATTCTGCTGGATTGGACGGGAGTTTGGAGCGATAGCAAAAGAAGCATTTTGTTTTTAGTTAGTACATCCATCATTAGCATCACTTCCAACATTTTCCGCAACACTTTGCTCACTTACTTTCACGGAACCGAAAGAGAGGGGCTTTTTACTTGGTTGCACGCCGGATGGGGCGGAGACTTGTATTCTGCTTGTATACTAGGCTTATTGGTACTTCTCCTCAACTGGGTGGAAAAGTATTTTCCAAGCCAGTCTAGCAATTAATGAAACAGATGATTTCAGCACGGAAATTACTGCGGCGGTATCAATTATCTAAAATTATGATACTGGTGTTTTTGCTGATACTGGTTGGGGTAGTAGCAATTCCCGGCTACGCGACAGGAAGGTGGCCTTGGACAAACCCGCCAACTGTTGCAAACCTCAAGCAATTGAAAAGTTTGCGCCAAAACGGGATGACACTTCCCGGGTGGCAGGTGATGCGGGTCCAGAATAACGTCCAAATTGGCGGTCACAGATGGTTAGCTGAAGAAATTAAAAATGATCGAACAGTTGCCATTTTATTGCTGTTGCCTCAAAATGGCCCCAAAAACCAGCCCCAGGTAGAATGGTTAGATATCGATGGATTTCACCGGTGGCAAACAGATTCTCATCGCACTTTGAGGTTTACAGTTAAATTAGCGCCCATACCCGACAAGCCGCCCTCTACCGTCGAGGCCCGGTTTTTCCGAAGCTGGAATCCCCAACAAACTTTTGCTGTCATGCAGTGGTACGCTTGGCCTAACGGTGGTTCTCCAGCAACCAGCCGTTGGTTTTGGGAAGACAGCATTGCTAGACTGTCGAACCGCCGCGCCTCTTGGGTTGCTGTCAGTATCATCCTTCCCATTCAACCGCAGGGCGACATTAAGATAGCTCAACCATTGCTGGAATCTCTTGCCGAAAGTGTTCAGGCTAAATTAATTACAGAAACTTTTCGCTTTGAGTAAGCAGGTAGGTGCAAATAAATGGCCTAGAGCGTGGGGAGGTTTTGCCAAAATCAACTGCTTCCTAGTAAATATCCGCATTCAACTCGCCCCTAAAATATCTTATTGTTTTTTCTCGTCGCTATTATATTTAGATGAAACTTACAAGTCAGGCTATTATTCACAATATTACTTTTTTAAATCCTCTCAAAATGCGGGAAAAATCTACAATTAAAAATCGCCTCGCTTTTTCCTTTGCCGGCCTGTATTCAACTGCTTGGACTCTATCTTTTGCTGCTGTATTCTGGGGTTTTAATAGCAAAAATTTTTCGGAAACGGCTTTAGCTCAATCTGTTGTTCCAAGAGACGAGCGGCTTGTGGCCCCACCGCCATTGCGGGTCCCGCCACCGCCGCCTGCCAATTTCAACCGGGATATTAACCCAGCTTTTCGGAATCGACCCTACCGCCTGGGCCCGGGAGACCAGATTTCTGTTCAAGTTCAGCGCTTCCCAGAGCTAGGTTTTACAGGTCCAATCAGCCCTGAAGGGGTAATTGTACTACCGCTAATCGGAACAGTAAATGTGCGCGGTCTTACCGTCGAAGAATCACAGCAGCGCCTCCGGGAGCGCTTTGGCCAATTTATCAAAAATCCTCAAGTCTCGGCTGCTTTGCTGGTTCAGCGCCCGGTAGTGGTGACGGTGACGGGAGAAGTGGCCAGACCCGGTTTTTATCCGCTGCAAACCCCCCAGCTTCCTGCGGCTCTGGCGGCTGCTGCTGGGACTAATCCTACGGCGGAACTGCGGGCGGTGCGGGTGCGGCGGACTCTGCCGGGAGGCGCTGTCGCGGAGCAAGTTGTTGATATTTTGACACCGTTGCAAACTGGTATTGCTCCGCCGGATTTGCGTTTGGAAGATGGAGATGCGATCGTCGTACCGTATAAACAGGTTACGCCCGATCGCAAATCCGATCAAGATTTAGCATCCAGGTACAGCCTCGCTGCTGCCGCTGTCCCCGTCCAAATCACTGTCACCGGAGAAGTCAGCAAACCGGGTTTTTACACGCTTCCGGCGGGTTCGGGTCGAATTTCGGCTGCTTTGGTGATTGCAGGGGGAGTGACGGGAAAAGCCGATTTGCGGGAGGTGCGAGTGCGGCGGACGCTGATGGACGGCTCCTCGGTGGAGGAACCAATCGACCTCTACACTCCTCTAGCAAACGCTAACGATTTGTTCGATTTTCCTTTGGCATCGGGAGATGTGATTGTCATCCCGGAATTGGACGCTAGTACCAAAAACCTAAACTACGACAAAGCTCTGGTGGCGCGGTCTACCCTGATTAAGCCGAGGATCTACGTTCGAGTTTTGAGTTACGCTAGTGGTGGTTTGACCTCGTTCTACGTAGAAAATGGCAGCAGGTTTTTGGATGCTCTCAACAACTTGCCTGTTAATCTTGCTGACTTGCGGAAAATAGCCCTGATTCGGTTCGACGAAAAGCAAGGTAGAGCAATCAACCGTTCGATAGATGCTAAAGCTGCTTTGGAGGGCAATGTTTCTCAGAACCCGATGCTCGAAGATAATGATGTGATTGTGATTGGTAGGAATTTGGTAGAGCGCATTGGTTATGTAATCAATACTTTTACTCGACCATTCCGGGATACTTTGGGATTTATTCTGTTCTTTGAACAGTTGAGAAATGGGGTAACAGATTTGTTCGGCCCGTCACGTAATGATAGGTAGTCATACCATTTTAAAATTTCAATTTTCGATTTTCGATGGGGAATGACTTATGCGATATGCGTTTAGCACTTACCTACAGTTGCAGCTTCTTGGGAAATGGGTATCATTTGTCAGCAATCATTAGTTATCCTTAACAATTAGCAATCTAAAATCTAAAATCTAAAATCTAAAATCTAACATCTAAAATCGTCATGACTTTATCAGTTGTCAAACGTTATTTAATTGCTTTCGACCAATACAAGTGGGTGGGACTGGCTACTCTCGCGGTGACTGTGGGGGTGTCGGGAGTAGTGGCCCTGCAGCCAAAGGCGGCGCCAGTTTACGTTGCTACAGGTACGCTGGCCTACCGCAGACCGAGCGTGATTTTTTCATCGACTACTACTAAAATTCAACAGGAAGGACAAGAAATAACTAAAGATATGCTGCTGGATACAACGGTGGTTGAAGCAGCCGCAAAACAACTCATCAAACCCGCAAAAAAATTAAGCCCAAAAGAAGAGCAAAAAGAATTACAAGCTTTGGCTAAAAAGCTGGTAAAAAATGTGCAAGTAAAGATGCCCACTAAGAATAATGACCCCAGCGCTTTGATTCAAGTAGAGTACAAAAATGCCGATCGCCAAAAAGCAGTAAAAATAGTAGAGAGGCTGATGCTCGAAATGGTGGCTCGCAGCGAAACTCTTAATACTTCTAGACTGCGTGAGACGATCGCCCAAATTAACAAGCGTTTGCCCAAAGTAACTCAGGAACTCAGAGAGGCGGAAGCAAAACTTGAAGCCTACGCAAAACGAGAAGGAACTTCAATTTTAGCAGCTCAGAGCGGTGCTTTGCCGCAAGCGATTACCAGCATCCAACAGCAGCAGCGGCAACTCCGCGTGCAGTTGGGAGGAATTGAAGCTCAAATTAACAGTTTGCAGGCTCGCTTGGGATTGAATGTGGAGCAAGCTTACGTCGCTCAAGCACTCTCTGCCGATCCAATTATTGCCCAACTGCGAGTGCAATTGTTTTCGATCGAATCTCAGCTCAAAATTCTCCGCAGCGACTTGCAGGAGGAACACCCGAAAATTGTAGAATTGCTCAAACAAAAACTTGCTTTTGAGCAGCAGTTGCAGCAGCGACAATCTGAGGTACTCGGCGGTAACGGGGTGGCGGCTCCGCTCAGAAGTGCCGATCGAATTCGGGTAGACTCTTCTTTAGATCCGGCCAGACAGCAGTTAGCTCAAACTTTGATTGCTTTGCAAACGCAGCGGGATACGGTGCAACAGCAACTTCAAGGAATCGAGAAAACTGAAAAAGAATTGCGTCGGGAACACGCGACAATCCCCAACAAGCAGTTAGAACAAGCGCGGTTGGCCCAACAAGTGGCGTTCAAACAAGCTCTCTACGACAAGATGCAGTCGGCTTTGGTAGATGCTGAGGCGGCGGTAGCTGAGACAACGGGGAGTTTGACAATCGCCCAATTTCCGAAAACTGATGACGTTGAGTCAAACAAGAGAGGTTTGCCCGTGATGCTGGCGGTGGGCGGATTTGTGGGACTGCTGCTGGGCGGGGGGTTGATATTTTTGTTGGGGATGCTCAACGGCAAGTTTTACAGTTGGGAAGAAGTGCGGGCGGCTTTGGTGGAAAAAGAGGTGCCGATACTGGCAGTTTTGCCTGAAGTGACGGTGTTTGATTCCTACGGCGATGAAATGCCTCTGGCCCTGGAGGCCAATTCTCCCTATTTGGAATTTTACGAGCGGTTGCGTACTAATTTGCGCCGGATCGGGAACAAACCGGTGAAGGTGGTGTTGCTGACTTCGGCGGCGCCTTTGGAGGGGAAAAGTTTTAGTGCTTACAATTTGGCAATTGCATCGGCTCGATCGGGTAAACGGACTTTGCTAATTGAAGCAGATTTGCGATCGGCTTCTAACGTTGAATCTTTGAAAATTGCTGCCGATCCTTTGGCGACGGTGGAACCTTTGCACTATTACGGCAATATTAGTGAGTGTGTCCTTTTGGTTCCCGAGGTAGAAAATCTATACGTTGTGCCGAGTCCCGGCTTTTTGCGACAGGCCTCGGCCGTACTCGAATCGAGTGAAATGCGGAGATTGTTTGAGGATGTTCGCAACCGCTTTGATTTTGTGGTTGTGGATTCTCCGGCTTTGAGCGAGTGCAACGACGCGCTGACGCTGGAACCGTACACGGACGGTATGATTTTGGTGGCGCGGCCTGGTTACACTTTGTCTAGTATGTTGTCTGAGGCTGCCGATCAGTTGCTGGAATCTGAGGAGGACGAGTCGAATAAATCCGGGCCGCGGCTGTTGGGAGCGATTATTAACGGTGCTGATATTCCGGTCAAGTTCCGCAATGATCTTGATGAATTGGAGTTGCCTTTGAGTGCGATCGGCGATCGGGCGATCGAAGTGCGATCGAGGCAATTACCGCAGCAGTCAAAGCCTAAAAACAAGGCTATTAATAGTAAATTGAGATAATTTATTTGGCTTGATTCTTGTAAAGCCATCCTCAATGAAATATGAATATATTGTAGGCGGCGACATAAGCACCTTAAGCTTAAAGCACCGTTAGCAGCCAGTCGATTTGAGATTTGAGATTTGAGATTTGAGATTTAAAAATTGACTCCACAGATGAATCTGGGAGCTGGAACTTCGGTCTAAAATTTTTCGCTTGTCAACAGTTAACAGTCAACAGTCAACAGTCATTACTTGACAATATGCGATCGCACTATTGATTGGATTCCGGGCGTTTCTGGTGTTTGCTCTGGATAAACTGTTCCAAATCGGCGATCGCATCTTCAAAATCCGACAAATTAATTTTCGCAGGTCTAGTCTTCTTCGGCAAACTCGAAGACTGACTCGAAGACTTAGCCGGAGGCGGTGGAGATTTAGGTTGTGCCGCTTGAGTGCTGTTCGATTCTATAGAATCGAACAATTCATCAAGGGACTCAAAAAATGATTGAGCCGAGGCCCGGCGTAAATCTTTCTGGTTGTCGTCATCCGTCATAAGCCACTCCATAGGGTCTAAAATTTGGCAACAAAGTCTGTCCGCCCCGGCGCGTGCAGATATTTGAGATGAAAACCGACTAAAACAAGCAGGAGGACAGAATTTAACCGGGCGATGGGAATGCCTGTGGCTGAACTTGCTGCCCCATATAAAACCTGCAGCGGGCATTGTCAGCCTTCAAACTATATTTAACTTTACACCCGCCTACTGAGTGATTTGAGACTTGGTGCAGACCCAGCTCAAAATCATTGACCCTGAAAAAATCTCAGTTACGGCTCTTTCGTTGTCTAATTAACCCTAGTCTAGTCGAGAATAAGGAGACAGGACTTATGCAACTATTACCGCTGTTCAAGGGTTGCGATGGCAACGCGCCACCTCGAAAGGACGGAGAGACGGTGTTTTTTGCTTGAGTCCTAAGATTTCAAAGGCATTAGGAGATTTTAAGGTGACTCAGGGATTTGATTACGATTTAGCAATTATCGGCGCTGGCGTGGGCGGACACGGCGCGGCCATACACGCGGTTAGCTGCGGGCTGAAAGTGGCAATTATCGAAGCAGGGGACATGGGGGGGACTTGCGTCAACCGCGGCTGCATTCCCTCGAAGGCGCTATTGGCGGCTTCGGGGCGAGTGCGAGAGTTGCGGAATGCCCACCACCTGAAGACTTTGGGAATTCAGTTGGGGAATGTGGATTTCGATCGCGGGGCGATCGCCAATCACGCTAACACTATTGTTAGCAAACTTCGCGGCGACTTGACCAACAGCCTCAAACGTTTGAATGTCGATGTCATCCAAGGTTGGGGCAAAATTGCCAGTGCTCAAAAAATTACCGTCGAAACCGATAAAGGCGAGAAAACTATTACCGCCAAGGATATTATTCTCGCTCCCGGTTCGGTTCCCTTCGTCCCCCCCGGGATAGAAATTGACGGCAAAACTGTATTTACCAGCGACGATGCTGTCAGGTTGGAATCGCTGCCGAAGTGGATCGCAATTATTGGTAGCGGTTACATCGGTTTGGAGTTTTCCGATATTTACACCGCACTGGGCTGTGAAATTACGATGATTGAAGCTCTAGATCAGTTGATGCCGACTTTCGATCCAGATATTGCTAAGTTAGCAGAACGGGTGTTAATTGCACCCCGCGATATTGAAACAAAAGTGGGTGTTTTGGCTAAGAAGATTACTCCTGGTTCGCCGGTGATTATTGAATTAGCTGATTTCAAGACTAAGGAAATTGTCGAAGTTTTGGAAGTAGATGCTTGTTTGGTAGCAACTGGGCGAGTTCCTGTCAGTAAGAATTTGGGGTTAGAAACAGTTGGCGTGGAAACGATGCGCGGTTATATCCCAGTTAACGATAAGATGCAGGTTTTAGCGGCGGGAGAACCGGTGCAAAATTTGTGGGCGATCGGCGATGTTAACGGCAAAATGATGTTAGCGCATTCTGCGTCTGCTCAGGGAATTGCTGCGGTAGAAAATATTTGCGGCCGTGCCCGCGAAGTTGACTATTTGAGTATCCCGGCAGCGGCGTTTACTCACCCGGAAATTAGCTATGTGGGGATGACTGAACCTGCGGCCAAAGAGTTAGGAAAAACAGAAGGGTTTGAGGTAGCTTCTGTCAAGACTTATTTTAAGGGAAATTCTAAGGCTATTGCTGAAGGGGAAACCGACGGTACGGCTAAGGTGATTTACCGGAAAGATACTGGGGAGTTGTTGGGAGTTCACATTTTCGGTTTGCACGCTTCGGATTTAATTCAGGAGGCAGCAAATGCGATCGCCCAGCGCGATTCTGTTAACAATTTAGCATTCCGAGTGCACACTCACCCGACGCTTTCGGAAGTGTTGGATGAGGCTTTCAAACGGGCGGCTGGAGCGGGTAGCCATTAATTTCTAGGGGCGGTTTTATTGTTTTAGATCCCCGACTTCTTGAAGAAGTCGGGGATTTCAGTATTCTGTTTTAGGGCGGTGGTAGAGCAACTTAAAGAAGATGAAAGTGCTCGCAATTGCATCTTTTAGGATTCTCCAGAACAGGCAAGATGCCTGTTCCACAAAGAGTAAGTTTTTTTGACGGGTGGGCATCCTGCCCGCCCGTCAAAGGCTTCTTGAGAAATGACATTCCCTCTTTGCGAATATTCCTCAATAAATGCCCGCTGTAATGTATAAATCGCTGTTCGTCCATAAACAAACAGCTAATCACTTCATCATTTGAGAGCGACAAATCTGCTACAATCTGAAGAGTTCTATCAATTTCTTCGCCCGCTTGAACTGGCGCTTTCAGAACTACTAACACATCTATATCTGAGTCGGGATGTGCATCGCCTCGGGCTTGGGAACCGTAGAGTACCATTTGGGTGAGGCGATCGCCGTAGAGTTGCTCGAAGTGCGATCGTAATTGCGTCAGTATGTTTTTAAGCTTATCGTTAACGATCATATTTGTAGTAAATGATTGGAGGGCGATCGGGATTGTTTCGTTATACCAAATATCCGACTCCGATTTTCTCCTACTCACGATAGCTTGTCTCATCAATGGTGGTCAAAGCGGTAAATTTCCCTATGGTGTTAGAGAAACAGAATTAGTGATACTCAAAAAAAGAGCGATCGCACCTCAATAATATAAGGGCGATCGCTCTTTCAGCAACTAAGTCAATTCTCAGAAATACCAGAGCAACATAGCCTGTGCCTAGCATTTTCAGGTCATGAATTTAAAAGACTATTGGAGTTGAGCTGCTTCAACTATAGCCTTGACCATATTAATAGCTTCCTTGATAGGTATTTGACCAGTTTCGACAGCCCTCATTAAATCCTGAGCCTCTTTAGGGCTAATTAGATTAAGCCTAACTGGTTCTTTCAAGGAAACGATAAATTTTGTCTTGTCACTGTCTTCAAGCTTAGATGCTCTTTCTTTTGCTTCAACCTCTCTTAGCAGTTCATTTAACTGTTTGAGAATTTCTGCTTTTTTCCCTTCGTTGGAAGTGCCATCAAAGAAGATCCTCTTTGCTCCAACGAGAGCTGCTGCACCTAATGCTGCACCGCCAACAACCAATCCTACTGGGGGTGCAACCGCTATTAGCCCAAAAAATATGGATGTACCGCCGAAAGCCGCAACAGCACCCGCAGCAGCACCAGCACCTACCACACCAATCCCAATATCAGCTAAAATTCCTAGCTTATCATGAGGATTTTTTTCCAATTCCTCGATCGCTTTAAGGATTTGCTCCTTAGTTAGAGTTTTCTTTCCTGACATATTAAGCCTTATGATTTTTTCAAATTTTATTATTTAAGCAGTGATAACGTTGCGAAAAACTGCATTGAAAACATCAATCAGTAGTTGAAAAAACAATTGGGCGATTTGAATAAAGTCTTGTGTTACTCCAACTATGCCATCTACTTGACGGTAGCCTTGATCTAGTCTATGTCCAGCGATCGCACCAACAGTTATACCTAGCACTGCTGCCAATGGCGCTAACACTGGGCCTATAATTGGTACTGAACTTGCCAATAGCCCCACAGCAGCTCCTAGAGCAATGCCCGTAGCTAAATTAGGATGTGCCTTGACAAACTCGATAATTTTGATCAAAACAATTTTCCCTACAGCCAAAACTTTGTTACCAGCTTTTTTCGTGTAGCTAGCCAACTCGTGCAATCTGATAATGACTTCGTGGGGCAAGCCACAATCATTTAACCAGACATACAACTCGCTACTACTCATTGAATCGGCATCTACTTGCCAGAGAGCCATTTTTAAGTTTGCTTGGGGGAGGGATAATGCTTGTGCAGTCATTTTTTTCCTATGGGAAAGCTATAATAGTGCCTCTTAAATATGATTGTGACTATAAAATCTCAGTCTTGTCCAGTCGGAAAAAGTCGGATAAAGTAAGCACTTTTATATCATTTGCCATTTACCCACGCCAGAAAAAGCTGGACAAACTCAATCGGGTCGGAAAAAGTCGGATCGAGTAGGATATAATAGGCAAAACCCCAGCATCAACCCGACCTATGGACGTTCAAGAAGTCTTAAAACTTGCCGACGACCTAGTTTTTATCAATACGGGAAAACACTTAGACACTCTGCAAGAGGTCATACTGCGGGGAACTTTACAAGGTCAGAAATACTCAAAAATAGCAGATGAATCTCACTGTAGTGAAGGTCACATTAAAGATATTGCCTCTGCATTATGGAAGCTATTATCAGAAGTATTAGGCGAAGAAGTCAATAAAGCAAATTTTAGAGTCAGATTGGAACAAGTAAAATTATCAAATCTCTGGAACTTCAATAAAGATTTTGTACACATTGGTAACGTCAATTTCTGTGAAAATAATTCACACTCCCCAAAATTCCCCAATTCACCAACCGATGAAGAACCTCTAAACAAAGGCAACACTGAACTAAAATTGCGTCAATTCTTAGCTGAAATGCCTAAGTCTGGCATTTTCTACGATCGCACATCCGAACTCGCCACCCTCAAACAGTGGATTTTACAAGAAAACACCCGCCTAGTCTCCATACACGGCCTAATCGGCATTGGCAAAACCGCACTCGCAGTAAATCTAGTAGAACAAATCAAACATGAATTTGATTTTATCATCTGGCGAAGTCTCGCCACATCTCCACCCCTGTCAATACTTCAAACAAATATAATTCAAGCCTTCTGTAGGGGCGGCGCCCCAAATGCCGACGGCGTGGTTGTCCTAGATAATGGGGAAACTACGGGGGGTTTGCCACTACTGAACTACTTGCAAAAATACCGCTGTCTGCTGATACTCGATGACGTACAAATGATAAACAGCAGCGGGCAACTCGCTGGCAATTACCAACTTGGATACGAAGATTACGGCACGCTATTTCGACAAGTAGGAGAATTATCTCACAACAGTTGTTTGGTGTTACTCTGTTGGGAAAAACCCAGAGAAATCGCCGCATTAGAAGGAAAAAATCAGCCAATTCGCTCATTGCAACTGAATGGTTTAGGTGCTGAAGCGGGGGAAATTCTTAGAGAAAAAGGTTTAACTGAAGATGCAAAATTGTCAGAACTAATTGAACAATACAGAGGCAATCCCTTGTGGTTAAAAATAGTTGCGACCATGATTCAAGATTTATTTAACGGCAGCCTATCGGAATTTTTGTCGGATGATACACTATTTTTAGGTGATTTAGAATCTTTACTGCATCAGCCATTTAATCGCTTATCCGAGTCAGAAAAACAGGTAATGTCATGGCTAGCGAGTGAAACCGCGCCAGTTTCCATCTCAAAAGTGCCAGAGAATCTGCACTTATCTCGCTCGCAATTTTTGAAAGTGATGCAATCCTTGGGACGGCGTTCATTAGTTGAAAAAATCCAGGAAGGCGATCGCACATTTTTTACCCTTGCCCCGGTACTAAAAGAGTATGTTAAAACTAACTATTCCCGCCCAAACATAGAAAAAGAAGCCCGATCGCCCTTATAATATCCTTAGTATTGGGAAGCCAAAAACCATGTCACTCACACAAACCCAAGTAACCTATACTGAAGCTTTGGCCAATCTTGATGAACTGTGCGAACAAGTCATAAGCGATCGCGATGCCATCATCATCACCCGCAAAGACGGCGAAAACGTAGCCTTAATTGCCGCTGACGAGTTGGCAAGCTTATTGGAGACATTGCACCTGCTGCGATCGCCCAAAAACGCCGATCGCTTGTTAAGTGCCCTGAAACAGGCAAAAGCCAGAACAGCCAAACCTCAGACTGTCAGTGAATTATCTTGAACTTAGAAAAGTGCGATCGACCTTTTGGTAAAATTTGGGAATGCGCGATCGACCTTTGTTTATTGAATTGGCTTTTCAGTCCTCTTTTAGAGGACTTTTGCTATGAGACGGGGGTTTTCAACCCCCGGCGGACTTGCGGGTTAGCGAATGGATTTTGGCTGCCCAAAAGTGCGATTCCTACGGGATAGCTACGCACGCGCGTACTTTTTCCACATCATTCTCTAATATGGAATCCAATCTAACTTATCGAGCCATTCTTCAGCTTCAGTAGTTTCCCAAATAAAATGAATTGTTTCTGCCCATCTGCCGATACTTCCACTTGGACGCACCCAAACTAATCCCCAACTTTGTCCCCCTGCGGCCCAATGTTCCTCCAAATGTCCGGGAATACTTTTGCGATTATCCGTCACTAATAGTCGTTTCGATGATTCCAAATAAATGAGAATCTCTGGATCTAAGGTGCCTAATGGCGGTGCATTTGAATCACCCACCCGTAAAATATCTATCTCCGGATCGAGGTTTAAAACAGCACTTTTGAGCTTAGGAGGCAAATTTTCATCGAGTAAAAAACGAATTTTCACTTCAGGTTAAGTAACTCCTGTTCTCGCTGTGCTTTGATTGCTCTCAAACGCAATGCTAGAGGAGATGGATTAGCCAACCATTCCTGATAGCGTTCTTCCCGCCACTTCGCCAGCCGCAACATATAAGCATCCATCTGCCTCCGATTTTGCAGATAATAAGTTAGCGTCGCGTAAATTTTCTCTAAATTCAAACTTGGTAATTCTTCCAGAATTTGGTCTGGCGAATATCCATCCAAGTAATATTTAATTACGTCGTCGATGCCGATCCGATGTCCTTTGATGCGGATGTCATCGGGGTCGAGAAATTCAAAATATTCTTCTAGTTGCATCGGTTTATCTCCGAATACTTAGTTAATCGCATTTTATCATAAATGGAAAAGGGCGCTCGACCTTATATAATAAAAACTTGTTGCGATCGCCCTTTATCCCCCTATCATGCTTCAAATCCGCCGTCGTCCCCCCAGCACCTCAGTCTCCGTACTCTACCTCAGCTACCAAATCGCCGTACCCGACGCCGAACCCCAGCACATCCTCGAAGAAATCGTCTGGGAAAAAGAAGCTGAAGTTGCCCAAAAGCGCGATCGCACCCCATTAGCCGAGCTTCACAAAAAACTCCCGTTTGCACCGCCCATCCGCGACTTCCTCGCCGCCCTTAAAAACGGCAAAACCACACCCGCTATCATCGCCGAAGTTAAAAAAGCTTCCCCCAGCAAAGGTGTAATTCGCGAAGATTTCGACCCAGTGGCGATCGCCCTAGCTTACGAACAAAACGGCGCCAGTTGCATCTCCGTACTTACCGATGAAAAGTTCTTTCAAGGCAGTTTCGACAACCTCGCTAAAATCCGTGCCGCTGTCGATTTACCCTTACTTTGCAAAGAGTTTATTATCTATCCCTACCAAATTTATCTCGCCCGGATTCACGGCGCCGATGCTGTATTGTTAATCGCAGCTATTCTATCTGACAAAGACTTACAATACTTTGTAAAAATTGTCAAGACTTTGGGCATGACAGCTTTAATAGAAGTTCACACTCTCGAAGAACTCGATCGAGTATTAACCCTAGAAGGCGTTAACCTGATCGGCATCAACAACCGCAACCTTGAAGACTTTTCCGTCAGCCTAGAAACTACCGGTCAACTATTAGCCGATCGACCAACCGAAATCCAAGCAAAAGGCATCCTCATCGTCAGCGAGTCAGGAATCCACACTGCCGCAGACCTAACTCAAGTTGCCACCGCCGGAGCCCAAGCCGTTCTCATCGGCGAATCTCTGGTCAAGCAGCCCGATCCAGGCGCCGCTTTAGCCACCCTTGCCGATCGCCCTCCCAGCCTGTGAAAGGCGAGACCGCTTGACAAACCACCCTTAATTCTGATAAAAAATGATTAAGTAGGTAAATAATGAGAATTTCTACCCTGCATCGACTCAAGCGCTACTGTAAAAAAGAAATAGCACTCAAAGCTATATTGCATAGAAATATTTTGCCAGAAAGCAATTAAATCTATTCTGTAAGCGGGTCGATCGCAAGATTTAGCGTGTCCAACGCACCCAGCCCCGAATATTTGATCGGCAAAGCAGGGGTTTTTGTACGGTTAGAAAACAAATAAAAAATCGGGCATCTAATGTTCACCTGTGATGCCTCATTCAATTGCAATGGGGTGTCGGTTCGCTGAGGTATATTAGCTTTCATGGAGCCAATCCCCCTTCCTTCGTACATTCATTATGAATTGCTACTTCAATTGTTAGAACGCAAAACGATGTTTGCTGTCAGTCCACAATCGCCGCAGCAGCAACAAGTGCACCAACTTATTATTACACTGCGTAAAGCCCTTGCCATTCAAAAGCAATTAGAACAAAGCTGCGAGCGATCGAACTTAGCGGTAGAACATCGCTGGGCTCTAAATGAAATTAACCACAAGGGAGTTAAAAGTTAAAAAAATTAGAGTACCGACGTGACGCATCGTATTTGATTTATTCTATAGAACTCCCACAGGAAAAGTTAGGACAATATCATGGACAACAAATTAATGCTGATGATTCCCGGCCCGACACCGGTGCCTGAAGCGGCATTGTTAGCGATGGCAAAACACCCGATGGGCCACCGCAGCAAGGAATTTGACGGGATTTTTGCAGAATGTACCGAAAACCTCAAATGGCTGCACCAAACTAAAAATGACGTGCTGAGTTTAACGGTTTCTGGTACCGGGGCAATGGAAGCTGGGATAATTAATTTCCTGAGTGCGGGCGATCGAGTTTTAGTCGGTACTAACGGCAAATTTGGTGAACGTTGGGCCGAAGTCGCCGAAGCTTACGGTTTAAACGCCGAAATTATTAAAGCCGAATGGGGCCAACCTTTAGACCCCGAACACTTCCGCGAAAAACTCGAAGCAGATACACAGAAGCAAATCAAAGCTGTCATCATCACCCACTCGGAAACCTCTACCGGCGTCCTCAACGACCTCGAAACCATCAACCGCCACGTTAAAGCCCACGGTGAAGCTTTAATTATGGTCGATGCTGTCACTAGCTTAGGCGCTGTCAATATTCCGATGGACGCTTGGGGAATCGATGTCATTGCTTCGGGTTCTCAGAAAGCTTACATGATTCCTCCAGGTTTGGGTTTTGTGGCCGTCAGTCCCAAAGCTTGGGAAGCTTACAAAACTGCGAAACTGCCGCGCTATTATTTGGATTTGGGTAAATATAGCAAAGACGCTGCCAAAAATACCACTCCTTTTACTCCCCCTGTCAATATGTTTTTTGCCCTGCAAGCATCGCTGCAGATGATGAAAACAGAAGGGTTGGAAAATGTTTTCGCGCGACACCAACGCTTAATGAAAACTACTCGCGCTGCTGTCAAAGCTTTAGGTTTGCCGTTGTTTGCTGCTGACGATGCCGCCAGCCCTGCGATTACTTCGGTTATGCCGCCAGCATCCGTAGATGCTCAAAAAGTGCGGACTTTGATGAGAAAGAGATTTGACATTGCTCTCGCCGACGGACAAGACCATTTGAAAGGTAAAATCTTCCGAATCGGCCATTTGGGCTTTGTCTCCGATCGCGATATTCTAGCAGCAATTTCCTCTTTAGAAGTCGTGTTGCGAGAATTGGGTCATGAAGGCTACACTCCTGGTGCCGGCGTTGCCGCTGCTGCGAAACTTTTGGCTGAATCTTAATCCCAGTTATTAAAGGATTTTGGATTTTTGATTATTTATATCTAAAATCTAAAATCCTTTTAATATGCTTGGGATAACCAATCAAAAATTTTATCCAACTGGTCGAGAGTGACTAAACCGTATTGCCACAGAACCATCGGCAAGGAATTCGGGTCTTTATCAGGCTGCCGCTGTTTGTCACCGCCGACACGTTCGGCGACAGCAATTGACGCGGGAGAAATTGCCAAATCTTCTTGTAAAAATCGAATTAATCGAGTGTATGTAGCGGGTGCCATGTGATTTCACCTCTAAGTATAGGACACCATTTTCTGATGTGAACCTGATGTTTTTGATGAGTAATAAGCCAGTTTTAAATTTGTCTTGTAACCGTCGATAGCTGTTAAAACAGTATTAGCGGTTGAACTGCCAAACGTAATGCTGATTGCGAGCGCACAAGCTAACCTTTCCCAAAAAGTGAAAGGTTTTGCAATTTTGCTGATGTCGGCCCGATCGACTTGCGATCGCGATCGAACCTAAACTGAATACCTCGGCATCTTTGCAGCGCGAATCAGAATAAATTCTGCTACCTAACACTACTAAACCAAGTTCAGAGTTTAACTTCATCTGCCGAAATGCAGAATCCGCAAATCTACTTCGGCAAAATTAGTTAGATATTTCGATCGAACCCGAAACTGCTACCAGAAGTTAAGTTTGCCAATTACCGCCAATTAACTTGGCTCGTAGCATATTACTTTAGATAGGTTTAGTAGATTTACCTCGCTCGCCAGAACTTCCAGAGAATTTCTTTTCGTGTTGCTATACCTTGAGGCTGAGTATCGTCTCTCAGGATTGGTAACGAGTCGCTGACTCGTCTCATACCTGCGACCAACAATCTACAGCTTCCGGAAACAAGCTCAAGTCCTGACTGGCTGAGATCGACATCGTAGCAAATCTTTCGGTGTTTGTACTGAATGTTACATTAATATTCTAATAGATTTAATCAATTTTTGTAAAGTTTCTAAATTTTCTCCGGTATTCCGAAGGTAGGGGGCTCTCTGGGCGATGGAAAGCGGGGGATTGTGTCTGTGTGCAGATTTTACTGAAACAGTCCGAAGTTTTACTGGAAAAACTCGATTTCAATACGATCGCCCTTTTTGACACCGAGTTCAGCAGCTCGCCCGCCCCGGAGTTCAATAACTCGATCGACAGCAGTATCGGGCCCGTAGGTAGGACAAGGATCGGCAGTACAAGGAGGTGCAGAAACTTCGATCGCCTCAACCACCCCATCTCGCAGAAAAATCATATCCAGAGAAATCTTGCAATTTTGCATCCAAAAATTGACCCGCCGCGCCGATTTAAACTCAAACAGCATTCCTCTGTCATCCGGCAAAGAAGTTCTGTACATTAAACCCATAGCCTGCTGTTCCACTGTTTTCGCCACTTCGAGTTCGATTGGGCGATCGCCTATGCGAGCTCTAGCAGAAACAGGCAGCACTTGACCCGATGTTGTCGCCGTAGGAGACTCAGCCGCCAAAATACCAGTAGCACCAGCATTGGCAACAGGTAAAGTCGGCGAACATCCCAGCAAAAATATAATTACCCCAATACTCAGGAAATTAGCTAAATAACTCATAATGATTTTAGATTGTTGACTGTTGACTGTTGACTGTTGACTGTTGACTGCGTTGAGTGATGACAACTGACAACTGTCAACTGACAACTGACAACTGACTAATGACTGATGACTTCTTCAAGCTTCCCGCATCACATAGCCAACACCGCGCACCGTCTGAATCAAGCGCTTTTCCCCCTCATCTTCAATCTTGAGGCGGAGATAGCGGATGTAAACCTCAATTACATTCGACTCACCCAAAAAGTCGTAACCCCAAACATTTTCCAGAATTTGTTCCCGAGTCAAAACCTCGCGGGGATGTTCCATCAAATACTTTAGCAGCTCATATTCTTTCATCGTCAGGTCGATCGCCCGTCCATTGCGTAAGGCCCGCCTAGAGGCTAAATCCAAAACTAAATCGCCAAACCTCAATTGTTCGTTGCTGGTGTTATCCGGCTGCAAATACAAGCGCACCAACTGCAAAAACTCCTCAGTGCGGTAAGGTTTGAGAAAATAATCATCCGCCCCGGCTTCCAGACAAGCTACGCGATCGTCAACTGTATCACGACCGACCAATAACAGCACTGGCACCCGATTTCCAATACTTCTGAGGTGAGAACATAGTGACAGCCCCGACTCAGGCCCAAGTATCCGGTCAATGACAATCAAAGCTGGCTGCAATTCATGGGCTAAATGTTGGCCGGTGGCGGTATTAGAAGCCACTACCGGTTCGTAACCGGAGGATTTTAAGTCGAGACTCAAGTGTCCGGCGAGAACTTCGTCTGTTTCAACTAGCAGGACACAGGGATTGCGATCGAGAGTAATTGCTGCCATTGAATTGACCTGTGAAGACCATAACTGTTCTAGCACGTCTTAAGGAAGAGAGGGAGAGTGGGAGAGAGGGAGAGGGGGAAAGTGGGAGAATGGGAGAATTACCAATTACCAATTAAGCTATTTGGCATTTAAATTGAAACTTGATCGCCCCGGGCTATCCTGCCCGCCCCACAAGAGTTTAAGTAAAAAGTAGCTTACAAATTAAATGCGCTACAGCTTACCAATTACCAAATTGAATAATTTATGACGATCATCGTATTCGGCAGTATCAACATCGACCTAGCAGCAAAAACTCCCCGGTTGCCACAGCCAGGGGAAACTATCATCGGTAGCAATTTTTTCACAGCCGGCGGCGGCAAAGGAGCAAATCAAGCCGTCGCCGCCGCCCGTCTCGGCACTTCTACCAACATCATCGGCCGCGTCGGCAACGATAAATTTGCTGAAGAATTATTGACAAATTTACAATCTTATGGTTTAAGTACAGACAATGTATTAATAGACCAAAACACTCATTCAGGAGTGGCAATTATCGCGGTAGACGAGACAGGTCAAAATAATATTATTGTGATTCCGGGCGCAAATAACAATGTCGGTGAAGCAGATATAGAACGTCTCAAAAAACTGTTAACATCCGCTACATCTTTGCTGTTACAGTTAGAAATTCCCCTGGAAGTTGTCCAAAAAGCTGCGAAAGCTGCTTGTCAAGCGGGGGTGCGAGTTATTCTCGATCCAGCACCGGCTAGGGCGGATTTGCCGATCGAACTTTATCCGCTAATTGACATTATCACGCCGAATGAAGTGGAAGCCAGCCAGTTAGTCGGTTTTCGGGTGAATGACACGGAAACAGCGATTGTAGCTGCCAAACGCTTGCAGGAGCGTGGCGTCAAGAATGTTATTGTCAAATTGGGCGATCGCGGGGCTGTTGCTGTTACGGCGGATGAAACGTTTTTTGTACCGGCTTTTGCTGTGGAGGCGATCGACACTGTGGCTGCTGGCGATGCTTTTAACGGCGGGTTGGCCTCCGCATTAGATGTCGGTCTGTCCTTGTCAGAGGCGGTGCGGTGGGGCGCAGCAGCGGGCGCTCTGTGCACAACTAAAGTGGGTGCTCAAGGTGCTATGTGCGATCGGGCAACTTTTGATAAATTTTTGCAGAATTTAATTTGAATTTGTCAGGTGCGCGTTAGTTGAATTTGTCAGGTGCAGAAGGCGCACCCTACTTTGACTTGTAAAGCGCGCATTAGTTGAATTGGTAATTTGTAAGGTGCGGAAGGCGCACCCTACTTTAACTATTTTTAGTTAATCGTCGTCTTTGAATTCTTTGGCTAGGCGATCGAGTCGATCGTTATTTTCTTTCGCAAACATGACCAGCAAGCTAACAATATTTGTTGTTAAGCCGCTAGTGGCGGTAATTGTTCCTTCTGGAACTTTGCCAAAAAACAACAATCCGATGCCTAAAATATTGAAAAAAGTGCTGGCAATGATTAATCCAAGAGTTGCGTGAGAACTCAAACGCACTTGTTGACGCCAACTGTCTTGAATAATCTTGCGATCGAGCTTGGCAGAATCATCGGAGGAGGGTGCTTGCTTGGGATGTAATTTATTGTCCGACATTTTATAAATTGAACTCTACAATCCTATTAAAAATCAAGCAAGGTTGAGTTCAGAGTCGAGCGAGAAGGTTGAGCGAGTTGACTTGTTGGTTGACTTGTAGTTGAGATTAAATCTATAATTCGGATGAGTAATTTACTGGAGAGGCATCATGGGGCGATCGCTCAAAGTTGCTCCAGGGTGTATCGCACAAGTCAAATCGGCCTTAGGACGCAACGGCTTTCCGAGTCAGAAGGCTTTGGCTGAAGAATTGGGCATTGGGCAATCCACAGTCAAGAAATTTCTGACGGGACAACCTGTTGATTACTCATATTTTCTGGAAATTAGCGAGAGATTGGGGTATGAATGGAGAAATATCGTACATATAGACGAAACTATCCCTAAGCCTATCTTCGAGGAAACCTCAGCTTTCATCACTGGAACTCCCATCACCCATCCGCGCTACTTTTTCGGGCGACAGAAAGAACTAAAACGCCTATTCGACTTACTGAAACGCCGTCCCCTGCAAAATGCTGCGATTATCGGCAAGAGGCGCAGTGGCAAGACTTCTTTGCTGTACTACTTGAAAAATATTACTACCACCCCAACAGAACAGTTGCGTCCCGGTCAAAAATCTGACTGGTTGCCCCATCCAGAAAACTATCGCTGGATTTTCGTAGATTTTCAAGATTCACGACGGCAAAATCGGGAAGGGCTGCTGCGCTACATTTTAGAATCCCTCAAAATGTCAGTTCCCAGCCCTTGCGACTTAGAAAGATTTATGGATGTGGTTAGCAGTAATTTACGTCAGCCTACAGTCATCCTATTAGATGAAATTGGTGTAGGTTTACAGCGCTGTCCCGAATTAGATGATGGGTTTTGGGAGAGTTTGCGCTCTTTGGCGACTAACCAAACCAATGGGAATTTAGGCTTTGTCTTGGCAACTCCAGAATCGCCTATCGACTTAGCGACTAGCACGGGACATAGTTCACCTTTTTTCAATATCTTTGGATATACCACAACTCTGGGTGCTTTGACTGAAGCTGAAGCGCGCGAGTTGATAGCCTGTTCGCCCATGCCTTTTCCGGCTGAGGATGTCGAGTGGATTTTGACTCAAAGTAAATGCTGGCCTCTGCTGCTGCAAATCCTGTGTCGAGAACGATTATTTAGTCTGGAAGATGGGGAAATGGGGGATGATTGGCGTGAAGAAGGGTTACAACAGATGCAGCCCTTCACTCATTTATTTGAGAAACTTGTCTAGCGCTCGTTATATTTAGGAAACTACTCAAAATTAAGTACGTAAAGCAATTTTATCGCAAGCCCTGGCATTTATCTGTGGGCTCAATCTAAAATCTAAAATCTAAAATCTAAAATTTAAAATCGGATGATCTCGCCCAATCTGCCGCGCAATGCCTACACCAATTCACCAGAACAGCATCCCAACCTAATTTTAGGTAGCCTGCAACTACTGCCTTGGTTATTCTTTCGTCCCTCGGCTTTCCGCAACCATTTAACGCGCATTGACCCGGACTTAGATTTTTATTCTTCTTTACTTATTTTGATTAGAAAACAGCGCTGGCGGAACCTGGCGTTGTGGCGATTGCTAATCCAAGGAAATCTGATCTTGCCTGTTTTGGCTGGTTTAACCCTTACTTTGGTGTTGTGCGGATTGGGTTTTCCACCAGCAATGGCGGCGTGGGGCGTGGCGTGGGGCGTGGTGTCGGGCGTGGCGTGGGGCGTGGCGTGGGGCGTCGTGTGGGGCGTGGGGTGGGGCGTGGGATGGGGGGTGGGGTTGGGCGTGGGGTGGGGGGTGGCGTGGGGCGTGGGGTGGGGCGTGGCGTCGTCGGGCGTGGCGTGGGACACGGCGTTGAGCATGGCGTTGGCCGTGGCGTTGGCCGTGGCGTTGCGCGTGGCGTCGGGCGAGGGGTGGGGCGTGGCGTTGGGCGGGGCGTTGCCCGTGCCGTGGAGCATGGCGTGGAGCATGGCGTGGGGCTTGACGTGGTGCTTGGCGTGGTGCTTGGGAATGACGATAAATTTATGGCTGCCCGTGTTACTGTATCCCTTCGTGACGGGATGGAATATTCTGCTTTACCAACTAGACAAACGACGCACAGCTACTAAACCCAGTTTCTTACGTTGCCATTCTGCTTTTTGGGATGAGCGGCAGGGCTTTCCCCTCCAAGGCTTAGACAAGCACGTTCTCTTAGTAATGGAGCGTAACCCAGAAGAGGGCAAAGCTGCACTCAACTATTTAAACACAAGCCGTCAGCGTTGGGCAGCACAAGCTGTACAAATTGAACTGGATGCACGGGAATTAGAACGTTGTCAAGATGTAGCTGCTATCGCTAACGCCTACCGCAATTTAGCCCTTGGAGAACTGAATAGTCCAGTTAGTTCCCTCCTAAGTAGCTTTAGTAGCGTCAGCGAGGATGTAGCAGCAGCCCTCAACCAAAATAGTGCTTACAACCAGCGTTTAACCCTCAGTGCTGTAGCAGAAAGATTAAATGGTTTAATTCGAGAATTGACCCGCAGTGGTGACAAATATGCAGTACGTTTTCGCCCTATTGCAAATAGTTGGTATGAAACTGTCACCAACTATGTGCAAGAACAGGCGACAGCCGTTGAACTACGACAAGAAATCGACAACCCTTATATCATCGGCGTACCCCTGACAGAACAACAGGAAATCTTCACCGGACGTGCTGACATTGGTACGCGCATCGAGCAATTACTTCTCGACCGCCGCCGCCCTCCTTTGTTACTCTACGGTCAGCGGCGCATGGGCAAAACATCCCTCCTCAACAACCTGGGACGCTTGCTACCGAGCACTATCATTCCCATGTTTGTAGACTTGCAAGGGCCAGTTTCATCAGCGAGTGATTATGCTGGTTTTCTCTACAATATCGCCCGCAGTATGGCAAACTCAGCCCAGCGCCAAAGTGCCTTCACTCTCCCATCTCTTAAGCGCGAAACACTGCAAGATGACCCTTTCACCCGCTTTGATGAATGGCTGGACGAAGTAGAAGAAGCGCTACAACAAAATATTGCCCTGCTTGCCTTGGATGAATTCGAGGCCCTAGATAATGCCATCACAAAAGGACGCTTTGATGAGGAGGATGTTCTGGGAATGTTGCGTCACCTGATTCAACATCGTCCCCGCTTCAAAGTGCTGCTAGCTGGTTCCCATACAATAGAAGAATTTCAGCGTTGGGCTAGCTATTTAATCAATGTCCAAGTCGTTCATATCAGCTACCTGAAACAACCCGAAGCGCGCCAACTAATTGAGCAACCAGTCAAAGATTTTACCCTGCGTTACGAACTCAATGCGGTCGATCGAGTCTTGCAACTCACCCGCTGTCACCCTTTCCTAATACAACTCCTCTGCGCTGAAATTATCGCACTAAAAAACGAGCAAGATCCATCTATCCGCCGACTGGCAACCTTAGCCGATGTAGAAGCAGCAATACCAGAGGCTTTAAGTGTTGGCAGTTTCTTTTTTGCCGATATTCAAAGCAATCAAGCAGATGCAGCAGGATTAGCTATTTTGCAGTTTTTGGCAGCACAAGGAGAAGGGGCAATAGTCAGCCGATTAACTATTTTGCAACACTTTCCCGATAAATCCGATGCTCTCAATTTACTTCTGCAACGCGAATTGATTGAGGAAGTTAGTGAAGGCTACCGTTTCCAAGTAGAATTAATTCGCCGCTGGTTTGCATCATCTCTGTCTGTCCAGTAGTCTAGGGCGAGAGTAAGAAGATATTGCCTGTAGGGACACAACACAGTTGTGTCCTTCCTAACTTTAACTACTTTAGCTTTAACCCTGCGGTCGCTGAATAATTGTTTCAACTACCCGTCGCTTGACTTTTGGATCGATACCAATCAGTCGCACATATTCGCCGCCGTGTTCCGCCAAACAAGTTTCTAAAGATGCAACCACATCTTTTTCTTGTTCAGTTTTAATCGTCGCGCAACTTTGCCAGGAACCAGTCTTAAATCGGCGATTATCTGCATATTCCATGCCAATTTTGCAGCCTCTTGCTAACAACTGCTTTACTTGTTCCAATACCTCGGAACTCAGCCGCGCCGCATGACCGTTACCACCTTCAGAACTTGGCTCAACGTAAGCCTTATAATATTTGGATGACGGGTCGTTTAATTCACTTTGCGTGGGCGCAGCAGCAGCAGGGGCATTTGGCGTTCCTTGAACGTTAAACAGCCGCGATTGGTTGTATTCATCTACTAAGCGCATTTCCTTAATCCGCTTTTGTTGGCCCACCATCAAACTGCCCATTTCTAATAAATGAGCGAGGCTGAAATTCGGGTTATGGAAATCTGGCGCTGCTTCCAAAGTGTTTACCAAACGCTTGGAAACTCGCTCGATTCCTACTTTGTGAATGAATTCGCGGATTTGTTCGTCATAAATGCGCGATCGCAAAGCGCTAAAAAAGTCGATCGCCTGATCTGCAAAATTATCAACTAACGCCACAATATCGGTTTTTGACAATTTGTCCGACTCAAAAATTCCCCCAACAATGCCAATTTTATCATCCCGGCTGGGTTCCCAATAAAACTTTTCCATCCGCCCGTCGCGAATCAGTGGCGCGTACAGCGTAGAAAAATCATTTCCGGTGACAATAATCGGCACTCGGTGCAGTGGCGTACTGTCATAACTTCCCGGTAACTGCACGTTAGTTGGATTATCAGCAATATTCATCAGAGTCGCATTGACCATCTGAGTATTGACAGTATATTGAGTAGTAGTATCGAACCGGCCAGCACCAGCATCCAAATCGTTAATAAAGATAGCGCACATCTCACCCCGCACCCGAATTTGCTCCGCAGCTTCCCGGTAGCGCAAGCGAATTAAACGCGCCGGATCTCCTGCATCCGGGCTTTCTAATTCCCCACCAGATATCATCACCGGTTCAAAGCCCATCCGCCGAAAAACCAGCTCGGTTTGAAAAGTTTTGCCTTCTCCTTTGCGGCCATGAATTCCCAAAATTAGGGGAACTCTTACCCCGGGCAAATTTAAAAAGTTCTTAGTGACGTGCACCGCAACTTTATCGAGAAAGTTAGGAGAAATGTAATAACTCATCAGTAGATTTGTGAGGGATTAATTGTTGTTACTGTTATGATTTTATGACAAAACTAACAGCCTGCACCGCTAACCTGGATTTTTACCGTACAATCGAGGTCTGAATATTATGTGTTAAGGAGCGATTCGTGAGTCCAGAAACCTTACTAAAAGAACCAAGTGTGCAAGCCGAAGCCAGTCCCTTCAGTTCTGAGAGCTTCGACAGCTATGTAATGACAACTTACGGGCGTTTTGCGATCGCCCTAGAACGGGGCCTGGGCTGCCGCGTTTGGGATACCGAGGGTCGCGAATATCTCGATTTTGTGGCGGGTATTGCTACCTGCACTCTGGGACACGCGCACCCGGCAATGATTGCAGCGGTAACTCAGCAAATTCAGACCCTACACCACGTTTCTAATCTTTATTACATCCCCGTACAGGGCGAGTTGGCAAAGTGGCTTGTAGACCATTCTTGCGCGGATAGAGCCTTCTTTTGCAACTCCGGCGCGGAAGCTAATGAAGCGGCAATTAAACTCGCCCGCAAGTACGCCCACGAAAAATTAAATATCTCGAATCCGACAATCATTACCGCCGTTGCGAGTTTCCACGGCCGGACTTTGGCGACAATTACGGCAACGGGACAGCCTAAATACCAGAAGGGTTTTAGCCCCTTGGTGCCCGGATTTCACTATGTGCCCTACAACGATATTAGTGCGATCGAAAGTGCGATCGAGCAACTCGACAAAGACGAACGCCAAGTAGCAGCAATTATGCTGGAAGCGCTGCAAGGTGAAGGCGGAGTTCGCCCCGGAGATATCGCCTACTTCCAGCGCATTCGGGAAATTTGCGACGAAAAAGGCATTTTGCTGATTCTCGACGAAGTGCAAGTCGGGATGGGACGCAGCGGCAAATACTGGGGCTACGAAAACCTCGGCATTGAACCGGATATCTTTACGTCTGCGAAAGGATTGGGTGGCGGTATCCCGATCGGCGCTATGCTGTGCAAATCTTCCTGCGATGTATTTGAACCGGGAAGTCACGCCAGCACATTCGGCGGCAATCCTTTTGCTTGCGCTGTAGCTTTGTGTGTGTGCCAAACTTTAGAACGGGAAAACCTTCTGGAAAACGTGCAGCAGCGCGGGGAACAGTTGAAAGCAGGGCTCAACAAGTTGGCGGCCGAATATCCGCATTTAATTGCCGAAGTGCGCGGCTGGGGTTTGATTGTCGGGATGGAATTGCAAGCTGATATCGAACTTACATCCGCTGATATCGTCAAATCTGCCATCGCCGCAGGAGTTTTGTTGGTTCCTGCAGGGCCGAAAGTGCTGAGATTTGTCCCGCCGCTGATTGTCACCTCCGCTGAAGTCGATCGAGCTCTGCTGGCAGTGGAATCAGCGCTGCGCTCTCAAGCGGTAAAGTAAAATTTACTGAGTTGATTTTTGTTAGCTGTAGCGCTGAAACTCGCGCAAGATCCTAGATAACTCACTTAGTCGAGGACACACTCTTCCTCAGAAACCGGGTTTCTTTCGAGATTCCTCGTTACCAAACCCAATAGTTTCCCAGAAGCCCGGTTTTTTGGCCTAAGTCCGATCGGGGTAAAAGTAAACCCGCCCCGCTGCAAGTCTGTCAGGGCGGGTTTGTCAAATTTAGAACTGTCTGTGAACCCGCCCTGAAAGACTGACGGTGTTTTGAACTGCGATTTTACTAAAGAGCAGCGCGCAAAATTATACTATTAGCGATCGTAGGTGCTACTTTTGCTATCTGAGTGTCTGTTGGGACTTGTGAATCGTGGTTTAACTATTTCGCGCCCTTCCAACTCAACTGAGTACCGTTATAGTGGGAAGGACGGGTGACGACGATTGCATCCTCAAGTAATTTTGGTACTCGCTTTCAAGAGAGAAAATATGTAATCCTCGTCACAAAATTTTTTCGTAATGCTTTGCTCGTCAACTGTATATTGTGAGAGAATAGAAGAATTAAGGAGGTGATGTTGATTGCTACACAAGGCTATCCAAGTTCGTTTGTATCCTACCCAAAATCAACAAATACAAGTAGCTTCAACTTTTGGGGGTGCGCGTTGGTGGTCTAATTACGAGCTAAATCAATCAATTGAAGTATATAAAAAAACTGGTAAAGAACGTGGCGGCTCCGGCCTCAACATACTTTTGCCTGCTCTTAAAAAATCCGGTGGAAGTGTAGGGTTAGGTCAGTATTACAGCCAAATTGGGCAAGCTGGTACGCTCAACTTAACGACTGCATACAAAAACTTTTTTGATGAAATGGCTGGGTTTTATAAGTTCCCATGTCAAGCTAAAAAAATGTTATTTCAGCATCCTAAAAACGTCAATTTTGTGTGTGGTCTAATTTTAGATTATAGTATAATAACCAAGACACAAATAAAGAGATATAGATTAAGTGAGGGGAAAAGTCAGACTTCAATTATTAGTAAAAAATGTTCATGGAAATATCTTGCATCTATATTGACTGAAATCAAGAAGGCTGAGAACCAGAAAAAAAAAGAAGGTAGAATTGCTGGCGATTTAAAAGTATCTAAATATGACAATGCCAAGCATTTTGCCAAGCACGAGAAGAACTGGAAGCACCAGCAGCAAAAGTTAACAGACCAGCAGAAAAGAAGTAATTCTGAATACAAATATAGGAAAGCTGTGGGAAAGGTATGCGAGCGGTTTAGGAATGTGTGGCAACATTTTCTACATAAACTTAGTTATAAGTTGGTCAGCGATCGCCTCGCGGTCATAGTAGAAAACTTTTATTTCTGGGACATGATTCGCAATCAAAATTGGGTCAAAGCAAGATCGGATGAGGTTGTGGGAAGTTTTACCAACTTCTTAGCCTACAAGTTGGCTCGCAAAGGCGGGAACTTAGTTGACATTGATAGAGGGTTTTCCAGTTCCAAGGTCTGTTCTAATTGTTTCCATCAAATGGCCGAGATGCCATTAGATATGAGGGAAGGGACTTGTCCTCACTGTGCTACCGATCGCGATCGGGAGGGGAACGCAGCGATAAAGATGAAAGCAGAAGGTATCAAAATACTAAAGGCGGAAGGTTCAGCCGTTTCGGCTTTAGTAGGATGCGAGGTAAGACCAAAGCTGGGAGGAAAGTATAAGCTAAGGCACTCGCCTATGAGTACAGAAGCCCCTACTATATTCGGTACTACGATTTAGGGGTGGGTAGTTCACTTGGTTGCACGGAATCAGCGCTCCTATGGTTAATAGTTTGGCGGAATGCACGATGGACGAACAGCGTCGCAAAACTGATGTTAATATGCTCCAAGCGCTGCTGGAAAATCCTGGGGACTCAGGAATAGATTTGATTTTGAGGACGAACCCAAAGTCGATCGACTTTGGGTTCGTGCAAACGCTTTATTTGGAAGAAGTGGCACTGACGCGAGAAAGCTTGCTGAAAGCTGCAAAATTTTTCCAAAGGGCGATCGCACCCTTAGAATCTGCAAAAGGGAATTATAAATTGCCCGCAACCGGGGCAGCATATCTGGCTTTTTTAGCAGAAGTATTGCAGGCAGTGGCGCGCGGCGCTGATTCGCAGCACCTGTACTCGCTGCTGAGAAACAATTTAGACAAACTCGACCAGAATTTCGCACAACTGCTGCGCCACTGGGCCACTTTGGTACTCCCTGCTGCCAAAGAATCCGAGACTAGGCGCATTGCAGCGTTAATCGGCAATCTGAGCAACAAAATTGGGCGGTTTCCCCTCGGCAGCAAAGCTCACAACTTGGAAATCGAAATTGCCGGTTACGAAACAGTTGCCAAGGTGTTTACGCGCAAAGACTTTCCCCAAGAATGGGCGGTGATGCAAAACAATCTGGGCAACGCTTACAGCGATCGTCCCAAAGGTGATAAGGCTCAAAATATCGAACAGGCGATCGCTTGCTTTGAAAATGCCCTACAAGTACGCACGCCCGAACAGTACCCGGAACAGTGGGCGACGCTGCAAAACAATCTGGGCAACGCTTACAGCGAGCGTCTCAGAGGAGAGCCGGCAGACAATCTAGAACAGGCGATCGCCTGCTATCAAAACGCGCTGCGAGTTCGCACACGCGAAACTTTTGGGGAAGAGTGGGCGAGCACTCAAAACAATCTCGGCCGTGCTTACAGCCGCCGGCTGCGGGGCAACCGAGCCCAAAATCTGGAACTGGCAGTCGCTTCCTACCAAAATGCTTTGCAAGTCTACAACCGCAAGGTGTTTCCCCGGCGTTGGGCCACAACTCAAAATAATTTGGCAAATGCTTACTGCGAGTTGCTGCGGGGCAACCGAGCTGAAAATCTCGAATACGCGGTTACGTGCTATCAGAGAGCTTTGCAGGTGCGGACTCGGGAAGCTTTTCCGCTGCAGTGGGCGACGACTCAAAGGAATTTGGGTCGGGTGTTTGTCGATCGCATCAAAGGCGATCCGGTGGAAAATTTGGAAATGGCGCTCGCCTGCTATCAAAATGCTTTACAAGTCTACACCCGCATCAAATTTCCCGAAGCCTGGGCTTCGATCCAAACTTACCTCGGTAGGATCTACAGTCGGCGGGTGAAAGGGGAAAAAGCCGAAAATATGGAAATGGCGATCGTCTGCTATCAAAATGCTTTGCTGTTTTGCAACCGCCAAAAAACTCCCGAACGCTGGGCAATGCTGTGTGCTTACCTCGGCCGCGCTTTCTGCGAACACGTGAAAGGGGAAAAAAACCGCAACCTAAAAAGCGCGATCGCCTGCTATCAAAATGCGGGCGAAGTCTACACCAGACAGGCCTATCCCAACCGCTGGGCAATGCTGCAAATTTATCTCGGCAGGGCTTATTCGCAACTGACCGAGGCGGAAAATTTGTCCCACATGGAAAGCGCGATCGGCTGCTATCACAGCGCCTGTCAAGTCTACACCCGCGAAACCTATCCCCACCGCTGGGCTGAAATTTTATTTTATTTGGGTCAAGCTTACCGAGTTCGAGGCGACTTGCTTCGCGCCTACGGGGTTTTGACTGCTGCGGTCGATACTGTTGAATTCTTGCGTTGCGAAGTTGGGGTTGATGTGACCGATTTGGGCGATCAGACGAGTACCGCAAAAGTCAAATTAACCCGCACTTGGGCTGGACTCTATAAATGCCTGGTGCAAGTTTGCCTGGATCTCGGCGCCACCCAGCCTGAATATTACGCTAAGGCTCTGGAATACGCCGAACGCCACAAAAATCGGAATTTGGTAGAACTGCTGGTTAAATGCCACTTGACTCCGAAAGCCGAAATTCCCGCGGCGGTGCGAAGCGAGTTGGAGTCGCTGCGACTGGAAATAGCGGGGGAACAGCAGCACCAAGAACAGGGAGAACCTGAGCCGAACACGACCTTGATTTCTGAGGGCGATAGCCAAGGTTGGAACAGCGGTTCTCTGCTGCCGAACTCGGACTTCATGCACTTAAATCGATTGTGGAAGCAGTTTGATAGGTTGATTGCGCGGGAGGTGCAGGCAAACGATCCTTTCTTCAGCCTAGCTCACAAAGTTGAACCGATCGCTTTCGAGCAAATTCGCCAATTGTTGCCTGATGACAATTGCGCTGCTGTGGTGTGGGCGAGTTTGGGGGAGTTGCTGGTTGCTTTTGTGGTGGTAAAGAGTGCACAATATCCCGCCGCTCACCTGTGTTCCCCGCAAAATGCTTTGGCTGCCGAAACTTGGGCCCAGGAGTACCTCAGCGCTTATTCTGAACAAAAAGGTCGCTGGATCAATCATCTCCCGGCTCGCCTCAAACGCTTGGCTGCGATACTGGAAATCGATCGAGTGGTGGCGCTGATTCCCGATAATTGCGATCGGCTGATTTTTGTGCCGCACCGATTTTTGCACGCTTTGCCACTCCACGCTTTGCCTTTGGCGGGGAGTGACGGGTTTGAGGACGGTGGGGGAATTTTTAGGTCTGGGTGGAGCGATCGCAGCGGTTTTGAGGTAGAAACCTACAGCCTTTCGGATTTTTCTCAAAGTTCGTCTTTTAGCGACGTTGCAGCGCCTGCTGCTTGTTTGAGCGATCGATTTGCCGGAGGAATTCGCTATGCTCCTAGCTGTCAGCTATTGCTGTTGAGACAAAGTGTACACGGAGCGGCTATTGGTCGGTACAGACCCGGTTTGCAGCACCTTTTGGCAATTCCAACTTTCACCAGAGATACGTTCTACAGCAACATTGAAATCGGCAATATTTCCCAGTATTTTGCCAGTGCAGAAGTGGTGCGCCATAAGCCGGCAATTAAAGAGGCTTTTTCCCGAGAAATCTCTGCTAATAATGGGAATTTGCCCCAGCAAATAGGGCAGTTGCAGCAGAAAAAATGCGCTCACTTTGCTTGTTTGAGTTTGCTTAATTTGGCTTGGCCACTGAAATCCGCCGTGTTTTTGAGGAATGATTCTCTGAGTTTGGAGGAAATTTTCGATCTGGATTTTCGGCAATATTTTTTAGTTACTTTATCTGGTTGCGAAATTGCCGCTGGCGGAGTTAGCGGTGCGGGAGGAGATTTTGTGGGTTTGTCGGCGGGTTTGTTGTATGCTGGCACCTCTAGTGTGGTCAGCAGTCTTTGGAAGGTGAACGATGTTTCTACGCTGCTGCTGACGAGCAAGTTTTATGAAAATCTGGGACGGTTTTCTCGGTTGCAGGTGGGAGATGTGGCGATCGCGCTGGGGGACGCTCAAAGGTGGCTGCGGGATTTGACTAGCGAGGAATTGGAGGTGTTGCTGGCGGATTTTCAACCTCAAATTTCGCAAATGTTCGATCGGCTTTCTCAAAGTTCTCGCCTGATTGCTGAGGCATCTTTGCAGCAAATTCGCAACCGCAAACCCTATCCTTTTACCAATCCTTATTATTGGGCGGCTTTTACTGCGACTGGGGTTTAGTTAATTGTTATTAGTGATTAGTCCTTAGTCAACAGTCAACAGTCAACAGTCAACAGTCAACAGTCATTAGTCATTTAAAAACCCGAAATTGACAACTTATTTAAAATTGTCAGTTTCGGGTACAAATTCAACAAATTACCAGCAAAAGTTTAGGACTTTTTGCCGAAAATCTGTTCTTTCAAGGCTTGAATTTCTTGACCTAATTGTTGCCGGTTGGACGATCGCAGCAAATAGCGGTAGACAAACCACCCGGTGTATCCGATACCAATTAGCTCGAATGTGGGTGCTAGCAGGGGGATGTCGTTGAGTTCATCTATTATCCCCAAAAGCACTTTCAAAGAGACAATCGAGGCTACAATTACACCGATAACAGTCAGGGGACTTTTGTACTGCTCGTAAAAGCTGCCGATGTAAGCGGGAAACTCGGACAAAATTGAGATAATTTGTTCTTTGATCTGCTGGGTCTGACTTGGCGGTTCGTCGGTAATTATGACTTGTGTTGTACCGCTTGAACTGTCTGCTTCATTTCCGGCAGGAATTTCGGTGATAATAACGGTTGTTTCTGGTTCGTTTGATGAAGTCATTTCTCCACTCGCAATAGTTTTTTGCTGGTTGGCGGCAGGTATTTCAACTGCTGCTGCGACTGTTTCAAGAGCCGGTATTTCGACTGCTGCAACCTCCCCGTCGGTTGGTTCAAGAGCCGACACTTCGCCTGTTTCTGAAGTCGGTATTTCGACTGCTGTAACTTCCACTGCTTGTTCCACAGTCGGCGTTTCGACTGTTTCGATCGCAACTTTTTCCACTTCTGAAACCTCTGCTGCTGATGGTTCAACAACCGGGGTTTCGACTGTTTCAAGAGTCGGTGTTTCGACTTTTGAAACCTCCACTGCTGACTGTTCTGTAGCAGAACTTTCGGCGACTGTTTCTGCGTGTGGTTGTTCTGGGGTAGGAGTTTCGTCCGCGACACCAACAGCAGGCCCATTCAAGTTGCTAATGGCATCAAGCAAACGGGTTTTAGCGGTTCCTCGCTGGTGAAGGATTACCCAAGATTCTATCAGGTCGGGGCCGTGCATTGCACCTGTCAGAGCAGCTCTGAGCGATCGCATAATTAGCCCTTTGTTAAGATTTTTCTCTTTACTGAGCTTTTTAGTGATTTTCTGAGCTTCGGCTGATGTCAGGGACGAATGACTTTCCATCGCTTCTACAACAGCTTGTAAAGCCTCTGCAGCCCCTTTTTGCTGCAACTGTGCGAGTGCTTCTTCTTCGTATTCCACCGTGGTGGAGAAGAATACCTTACACATATCCACAGCATCGGTTAAGCGAACGAGACTCGGGCCGATTAAAGCAGCTATTTGTTCGAGCCAGGGGCGATCAGCCTCCAAGTCAAACTCATAACCGCCTTTCTGCCACCAATAAGGTATCAGCAAATCTGTCAATTGCGGCACTGGCATTTTGTGCAGATATTGACTGTTCAGCCAATTGAGTTTATCCCAATCAAATTTTGCACCGGCTTTGTTGACTCGATAGAATGTAAATAATTCTGCTGCTTCCGACAGTGTAAATATTTCCTGGGTTGAATCCGGCGGAGTCCAACCGAGCAAAGTCATGTAATTAACTAAAGCTTCGGGCAGGTAGCCCATATCTTTGAAGTCAGAAATCGAGGTTACGCCGTCGCGTTTAGAAAGCTTTTGTCCTTGGGAGTTTAAAATCAGCGGCGTGTGGGCAAATTCTGGGATTGTCGCGCCCAAAGCTTCGTAGAGCAATATTTGTTTCGGAGTATTGCCGATGTGATCTTCGCCGCGGATGACGTGGGTGATGCCCATGTCGATGTCATCGACAACTACGGCAAGGTTGTAGAGGGGTTGGCCGATGACGCCGCCGCTGGATGCACGGGCAATTACCATATCGCCGCCGAGGTCGCTACCTTTCCAGGTTACGGTGTCGCGTACCATGTCGTTCCACGCGATCGTGCGATCGTCGTCGATGATAAACCGTATCACAGCTTGTCGCCCTTCGCCTTCAAAAGCTGCGCGCTCTTTGCTTGTCAAGTTGCGGTGCCGGTTGTCGTAGCGGGGGGCCTGTTTGTTGGCTTTTTGTGCTTCCCGCATTTCGTCGAGTTCTTCCGACGTGGTGTAGCAGCGGTAGGCGAGTCCATTGTCAAGAAGGGTTTGGACTGCT
The DNA here is from genome assembly GCF_036705385.1 of Microcoleus sp. B3-A4. Lineage (NCBI taxonomy): Bacteria > Bacillati > Cyanobacteriota > Cyanophyceae > Oscillatoriales > Microcoleaceae > Microcoleus > Microcoleus sp. B3-A4. The sequence goes on from NZ_JAUBUI010000033.1 coordinate 49,758, forward strand.
CGGCGGTATATTTCCAGACGCTGTGACTGAAAACTCGGACCTTCGTCCCACTCCATACCCAGCCAGGTGAGTCCTTCGAGGATGTTATCGGTGTATTCGCTTTTAGAACGTTCTACGTCTGTGTCTTCTACCCGCAGGATGAATTTTCCGCCTTGGTTGCGGGCAAACAGCCAGTTAAATACGGCGGTTCTGGCGGTACCGATGTGTAGGTTTCCGGTGGGACTGGGGGCTAGACGGACTCTGACATTCATGTAGATTTTTGCTTTTAGATTGGGCGATTTGCTGGTTGGGGGAATAGCTGATGTTTAAGACTTTAAATTTTATTATATTTTGTTGCCGAATTAACAGTTGTGCTTGGCAGGTGCTTTGCCTCGAATTGCTTGATAATAGGCGCTCCTCTTCGAGGGCTTTCCTTGGGATCGCGAGAGCTAACGAGCGATCGGGCGAGAGTCTCCGGCAACGCACTAGAAGGCATCTTGATGATAATAGCTTGCGGGCGGCCAAGACTGGATTCACCTTTGGGACTATTTTTCACAGCACAAATAACTGCTTTAGGAGTACCCAAGGCGCACCTGATAACTATTAATGCTTATAAAATGTTTGTGTGCGATCGACGAAATTAAAATATATTTCCCTATGTCTGCTGCTAAAACCGAGTTTTCCGAATCTGTTGCGCCCTCACCCGAGTCTGCTGCGCCTGCTTGGCAGATTGAGTTACTGTACGACGGTGAATGTCCTCTGTGCGTGCGAGAGGTTAATTTCTTGAAAAAACGGGACGCGGGGCGAGATTTAGTGTCGTTTGTGGATATCGCGGATGATGGCTACAACCCGGAGGCCCACGGCGGAATCGACTACGAAACGGCGATGGGGCGGATTCACGCGATATTACCAGACGGTACGGCAATTAAAAATGTAGAGGTTTTTCGCCGCACCTACGAGATTTTAGGTATGGGATGGATTTATGCAGTTACTAAGTTACCAGTGATCGGGGCGATCGCCAATTGGCTGTACGGAATTTGGGCAGACTGGCGGCTGAAGCTGACGGGAAGGCCGGATTTAGCAACAATTATGAGCGATCGAACTCAGCGTATCGAGTGCCAAAGTCAGGGCCGCTGCCAACCCAACTCAAAATGAGTCATATTTAATAACTGCGATCGGTCTATCAGAAGATGTCAGCAGAAACAGACTGCAACTAACATTAAAGATGGACTACTATTAAAGGTCAAAAAAAATGCAAGATGCAGGCTATACAGTCTTCATGGGCTTCGGTGGTCTCTGGATACTTATGGGAATTGCCGCTGTGATTTTCCTGTTAAAATCGGACGGTCAAAAACTTAGGTTTGGCAAATGGGGACTGCTAGTGGCGATTCCCATCCTCGTGCCCATCGTCCTGGTTTTGACATATCAAATAGCCCGACCCTTTATTTCCTCGCACCTTTGAGCGCTGCTGGGAGTCGATCGTCCGTGGGAGAAAGGAATTAGTTAAATTAAGTTTAGTATTATTGCTCATTTTCGGGCGATCGCAACTGGTGCCTCACCCATACTCGCAAAGCCTCAATTATAGTAGTATCATCCTCCGTCTCGGCCATCTGCAAAAATTGATTGATTATTCCTGAAGAAACAATCGGAAAAGCGCCACTGTATTCACAGCTTGCATATTCTCCGTTCTGAAGTTGAAAAAATTGTACAGTCTCTCCCACATATCTCCAAATTTCAGGAACTCCTAAGTTTTTGTAGATAGTAAAGCGATTAGTAGATGGACTGGTGAGATCGACTTCGATGATTAAATCAGGTGGCGGGTCGATTGACAAGTTAATTTTTCGGCCACGAATGCGATCGACATTTTGGATATAAAAACAGGAATCTGGTTCTGCACCTTGTTTTAAATCTTCACGGTTTAGAGTCGTCGAACCAAATCCCTTGCGTTTCAATTTTAATTCGTCACTTAAAGTAGTCACAAACTGTTTCAACAAACAATTAACAGTTTCATGCAAATCGGATGGCATGATAATTTCTAATACTTCTTGAGAATACGAAAAACGCGAGGATCTCTTGTCTCCCGCTTCTGCTAATAAGGTTTGGTAAGTCTGCCAACTGATATTAGATAATACCACCCGCTGTGTAGTTTTTTCTGGGGAGGGGTTAATGAGCGTAACGGTCATATTTCGCTCCTCCTTACTCAATTAATAAAATACCAAAAGCTTAAACTTTGTATTTTAAACTTTCTATTTACGAGAGAACGGGACAGACGGGGCTCGAACCCGCAACTTCCGCCGTGACAGGGCGGTGCTCTAACCAATTGAACTACTGTCCCTCGTTTTGCCGTTTTTTCAGGCACAATTTCTATTATGCCTATCACTTCACCTTTTGTCAAGAGGTTTTTTGAACTTTTATTTGGAAGCCCAAAATTTGAGTCTCTTGCAGGGGACTGAAGTTGTTGTCGCTCACCAAAATCAGACCTCTGCTAGCATCCGCTAGGGCGGGGCCAAATGTCAACCCCTCAATGTTGTCTAGGGGAATTTTCAGAGTTTCCAAATCCAGCAACAGGCGTTTTTGAGCGGGAGAAACCTCGCTGAGACGGCTTTTGAGGCTTTCGAGTGCTTCAATACGATCGCCCTTTTCCAGAGAAATCTCAAAAATTCTGATAGTTATGCCGGTTTCCAGGGAGAAAGCACGCTCTAAACTCAGCAAGCGGTTATCGTCGATCGCCAACAAATCCACTAAACCGTTGCTAGTTAATTTTCCCACAGGATTCGCGCCAGGCGGTAGCGGTTCGGTGATGTAGAGAAACGATGCTTCAGGATTGCCGCTCACCGCATCGTAGCGCAAAATCCGGCACGGACTCCCGGTTTCCAGGGAAGCTACGGCGCCATCTTGAACCAAGGCGTTTTCGGTAGCTGTAAATAGGTATTTGCGATCGGGCGTTAAAGTTAAACTTTCAAAAGCGAGATTGTTGCGGATGCCTTTAGTGCCCTTGTCGTCGGGCAAAAATAGTTCAGGAATTGCCAGCGTTTTCAGGAGTTTACCATCAAGGGAGAACTCTTTGATAAAAGGATTTATTTGGCGATCGACATCTCCCTCAGAAGAAACAAAAACGCTATTGCCAGTAAAAGCTATCCCTTCCGGATCTAAACTTAATTCAGGAAAACCTTTGCCGTTTTCATCTAATAAAGTAGTGACACCAGTAAAAGTAATTTGCTGTTTTTCCAGTTTACCAGATTGCAAGTTAATTTTGAGAGTATAGAAGCGCGCCGGAGCCTTGCTGCTGCGGTCATCAGAAATGGCATAATAAACTTGTTTTTCGGCATCATAAGTAATGCTCGATAGTCCGCCAATTTCCGTCCCCTGAAACGGAGAACCTGTAGGAAATATTGCTCTGCCGATAAAATCTATTTTGGTAACGGCGAAAGATTTGGCTGACTGGTTTACCCAAATAGCAACAGTTGCTGCCATCAAAAAACAGACAATAAATATAGTTGCTTTTCCTAGCTTTCGCATTTTACCAATAAATACATTACTACCTATCTTCCTCTTCCCTTTCTTCCTTCGCGCCCCCTTCGCGTCTTCGCGGTTCGTTAAATCTAAAAATCACGGCTCATGATTCAGCAAAAAATTGGTCAACCAATCTTTAACCACATAAGTAGCACGACAGTCGTCCTCATTGTACCGGACGATCGCCTCTAAGAGCGATCGATCGCCGGTTTTGAGCCAATCGTCGTACCAGCAGACGCACTGAGCACCATTAGCCTTAGCATCTCGCCAGTCAAAACCCAGCCAGCGGGCAATTGGTTTGAGTGCGTAACTTTCCACCGGCATAATCGCCTTTTGCGTCACTTGTTTGTGAATATCTACAAACCGTTTCAGCACGGGTTTCCACAAATAAGCTGGAGTATTGTAAAGTTTAGCCAGTCGCTTAAAAGTCTTGACTTCGTAGTCGCAAAAGTGGAAAATCGGAGCAATGGGGTAAGCCCACATTAATTCTAAAAATTGCTCCCAGATTGCACCCTCCTCTGCTGCTGATTCTGCTAAAAAACCGTGGAATTTTTCCGTATTGTTGTACCTGTCAACAACTAAGACTCCGTGGAGGTAATCCAAGTTTAACTCGGGTTCTGCTTCAATGTCAAAGTAGAGTTCGATTGGGGCGGTCGGCAAAAAGACAGATTGGGAATAGGGAATTGGTTTCTTGCGGAGAATTGGCGCAGGTATAGAAGATGTCGCAGGCTTATTTTCTCTAATTTTTACTTCCTCAACTGCGATGCCATTCAAGATATTGTAGACAATATCTGGTACGATTTCAGATGAGTTAAGTTCTTCTGAATTCTCACTTCTACCTTCTTCTCGATCGTTAATCCCTGTATCCGTGTCGTGCCTTCCTTCTTCCCTTCTTCCTTCTTCCTTCTTCCTTCTTCCTTCTTCCCGCAAAAGCGGTTGATTTAGCAAATGCGATTGAGCTTGCTGCACCACATCAAAAGCAACTCTGTCCGGGAATTCTGGATACTCAGCTAGCAGTTCGGAACTAGCATTAGCGAGAGCTTTAACATCAGTAATTTCGAGAGTTTTTAGTCTAGCATAGCGGCTGGCAGTAACTCCCGGCAATAAGGAAAGATGTTTAATAGATTCGGCTTCGGCGTGACAGATAGTATACCAACCGCAAAGATTGCACTTTTGCCGGGAAATGAACACCTCGGGTTTATCCCCATCTTCTATCATTTGAATGCAGTTGTCTAAAATCTCGAACATCTGAGGAGTTCGCTGGTCTAGATTCACCTGCCACCACCCTTTTTTTCGCAGCATCAGCCACGCAGTCTCGGGCATTGTTTCCTGTACGGAAGCTAAAACTTGGGCGTGAAAAGCTGCGATAATTTGATACTCTTGTTTTGGTCGCTTGCTAAGCCAAATATCCGCAGTAATATAACTCCAATTGCCAAATTTTGATTGTCCCGGCTGTTTGATTAATAAATGGGGGCGGCTGATCAGGGTAATGTTTGAAGAGTGCAGATTGGAGGATGAAAGATGAACGGGAGTTTCGGGGATTTCGCCAAATTCTGGGAAATATTGACTGTCAATTCCTACCACAGAAGTTGTTGTGGCGTTGGTTTTGCCGAATTCGCCTTGGATCAGAACTCCTCGGTAAATGCGATCGACCCCTTGCTGCATTAAACTCAATGTAGCGGCCGCGCCGGCTTCCCAATCCCCTCTAGGATAATATGGTTGTTGGTAAGTCTCGTGTTCCAAAGCTTGCTGCTGGTATGCGGCGCTGTCGCGCATCAGTTTCAGCAAAAAGTCGCTGGGGGGGTCGAGTTGTTTCCAGTCTCCGCAGGTGTCTAAAAATGCTCGGAGATGGCATCGCTGATAGGAAAGTAGTAGTTTGTCAGTTATTAACATTTAGTATTCGCAAGGCATAGAGTATCAGGCAAAAGGTATAAAATTCACAGCATTACTTATTCAATATTAACGCTATCAATAATTCCCCAAAAAAAATGACAAAGGACAATCACCGGCAACAATTCCCAGCTTTGGCTAATAAAGCTTATTTTAACTACGGCGGACAAGGACCGCTGCCTGAGCCTGCTTTAGACGCGATTTATCAGGCTTACAAACGGGTACAGCTTGGGGGGCCGTTTTCGGCGGAGGTGGGGGCTTGGGTGGTTCAGGAGGCGATGCTGACGCGACGTGCGATCGCATCTGAGTTGACGGTACCTCCTGAAACCATCGCCCTGACTGAAGATGTCACGGTCGGCTGCAATATTGCGCTGTGGGGCATTGACTGGAAAGCAGGCGACCATTTGCTGATTTCTGACTGCGAACACCCCGGCATTGTAGCTAGTGTAATGGAACTTCAGCGCCGTTTCAACATTGAGGTTTCGATTTGTCCGTTGGCGGCAACTTTGAATGAGGGCGATCCGGTGGCGGTGATTGCTGATAGTTTGCGGCCAAATACTCGCTTGTTGGTTATCAGTCACATTTTGTGGAATACTGGCCAAGTTTTGCCTCTGGCTGAGATTGTGAAAGTGTGTCATCAAACAGGAGTCAAAGTGTTAGTGGATGCGGCTCAATCTGTGGGGGTTTTGCCTTTGAATTTGATTGAATCTGGGGTTGACTTTTATGCTTTTACGGGTCATAAATGGTGGTGTGGTCCGGAAGGTTTGGGGGGGCTTTATGTGAGTGCGGAAGCTTTGGCAGATTTGCATCCGGTGTTTATCGGTTGGCGGGGAATTGTGACGGATGCTAATGCTAAAGTGCTTGGGTGGAAGTCTGGATCGCAGCGCTATGAAATTGCGACTTCGGCTTATCCTTTGTATGCGGGTTTGCGGAGTGCGATCGCCCTGCAACATGAATGGGGTACGATCGAGGAAAGGTATGCAGAAATTTGCCGTTTGAGTAAGTATCTCTGGGAGCGTTTGTCGGAACTTCCCGATGTGGAATGTTTGCGAAAATCTGCGCCAGAAGCAGGTTTAGTTTCGTTTCGATTAACTAATGGGAGGCCTCACAAAAAGCTGGTCGATTTGTTGGAGAAACAGGGAATTATGGTAAGGACTATTCTTAATCCTGATTGTGTGCGGGCTTGTGTTCACTATTTTACAAATGAGGCCGAGATTGATAAGTTGGTTGAGGCGATCGCCATAGGGAAGTTTCCATTTGAGTAAAACTTTAGGATCGGCAGTTATCCATTTTCAGCAAGCCACAGCTCGATTTCTTCTCGGTTGTGTTCGTAATAGTTCGCAACCGGTTCCAAATCTTGAAGGGTGAGTCCTGAATAATTATAAAGAAGTTCGGCTTCAGTTGCGCCCTGTTGTTGGTAGGCGATTATCGTCCAGAGGGGAATGCGGGTATCGCGAATTCGCGCTGCACCGCCACAAATTCCTGGAGTTTTGTGAATGGGATGTTGAAGGGTTTGGACGAATTGCAGCGTTTGTGCTAGCAAGTCATCAGGCAGTGTTTCAATGGTTTGGAGAAGTTATTCTTTGATGGTCATAATCGATATCCAGATGCAATAGCGGTTTACCCATTGGCAGCTTCGATAATTCGCTCAGCGGCAATAGAGGCATCTATTTCCTGAGAATGGGCCGCATAAAAAGCGAAAACATCGTTCACTTGAGCTTCACTTAAATCATACTCAGTGGCAATTTGGTGTGGCGAAAAACCCCATTTCTGGGCTGCAACTACTACTGTTTGCACCCGCAACCGAGTGCCGCGCAAAACGGGTATGAGTTGACCGCTAGCGCCGCGGGCATAGGTGATTTCAGGAAAAGCGCGATCGTCTGATTTATCCAGCCCCGTGAACTTCATGCTTTTACAATAACAACGGCTCTATTTTAGCTTGTACCTCTTCAATTACATCTTGAGATACTGACTCAACCAATCGAATACCGCGAGCTTTCCAGTCTAAACACTTAATTTGATCTGCAAGAATTACTCCCTGAACTTTTAATCTAGTGGGTAGGATAACTTCAAAAGGATACCCTTTTTGTTGTTTTGTAATCGGCATAAATAGAGCTAAGGAGCTTTTATCGTTGTAGGAACGAGGCGACAGCACAAAAGCAGGTCTAAGTCCCTTTTGCTCGTGTCCCTTAGTTGGGTCAAAGTCTAAATAAACGATATCGCCTCGACTCGGAATGTAGGGATTTGATTGTGTCACCAAACTTCGTTCCCCACAGCAATTCCAGTATCAATCTCAGTATGAACATTCTCTGGCGTCATTGCCTCGATCAGCTCCTCAAGCGAATACCGCCGACGAACGATAGGCTCGATTGTCAGCTTGCCATCTATCAAGACAAGCTTCACTTCAGAACCCTCAGCCAAGTTAATCTCTTTAGCTAAATTCTGTGGAATCCGAATAGCAAGACTATTTCCCCATTTTGCGATCGTCGCAACCATAGCCTGAACCTCTTATTAGTGATATCACTCTGAGGAATTTACCCTTTCTAAGAGAAAGTATATACAGAGTATCTACAGTCTAGCGACTAAGCGGATGTTTGACAAGCACAGAAAATTTGATAAAAAAGTCGATCGCCCTTTCTCTAAAAACACAAAGGTCGATCGCCCTTTTCGCCCAAATTTCGACCTACGCACCCCAACAAAAGAAACCGGGTTTTTCACTAAATCTGCCATTTCCATGCAGTATCTTCGCAAAAAACCCGGTTTCTGAGCTCTCAGGCCTAAGTCCTATTAATGACTGTGCCCGTGCCCGCCATGAGAATGCCCGTGCCCGCCATGAGAATGCCCGTGATCATTATGAGAATGCCCGTGATCCCCATGAGAATGACCGTGCCCTTCATGAGAATGACTGTGCTCGCGCTGCGCCGCAGCCAAACTCGGATTAACAGCAACCGCAGTCTCACTCAACAACGCTTCAATCTGCGGATTTGCCCACTCGGCCGCCATTTTCAGAAACTCTGGATGGTCGTTAACGCAAGGCAATTTGCGGTAAGTAACTCCTTGACGCTGTTTCTGTAAAGACTCAATAATGTGGTCTACATCTAACAATGTTTCGTGATTTTCTGTGGCAAATCCGATCGGCATAAAGACGATCGCAGTTGCACCCAAATCAATCAAATTCTTCGCCGCCAACGTCGCATCCGGCTGTGTCCATTCAATCAGCGGTGTGTCGTGGTTCAGCCAACCCACTGAAATCAAAGGATAGCGATACATCAAACGTTCCCGCACGCGATCGTACAAAGCTTGACTTTCCACAATTCCCGAAGTAAAGCCCTTCGCCTTGTGCGGACAACCGTGATTCATCAGCACAATCCCAATCTGAGAAGGCAAATGCGCTACAGCTAAATCGTTCTTAATTTCCTCTTCAACCAAATCCGCCATTAGCTGGATGTAAGCAGGTTCATCGTAAAAAGAAGGAATGTAGCGCTGTCCTTTTACCCAATGTTCCTTACCATCAAAGGTTTGTGCTAAAGCTTTATTCACCTGTTCGACTGCAATGCCGCTGGTGAAAACAGAATCAACTACCAACAGCGGATAAATCAGAATTTTGTCAAATCCTTCTGCTTGAATTTGAGGAATTACTTGTTCCGGCAAAAACGGCGCGCAAAAGTTAAAAGCTTTGAACACTTTTACTTTATCGCCCCATTTCTCCTGTAAATTCTTTTCAATCCCAGCGCGCTGCTGTTCAAAAATTGCATTGTGCGGCGAAACGAATTGACCGTGTTGGTGGCTCCACTCGTGCAAGTCAAAGATTGCTAAAATCTTCGCCAGCGGCGGATAAATCCAAAGCGGTACTGGCGCAAACTTTGCCGTAAGCAAATTTAAAGCTTGTTCGTTGTAGTTGGCAAAATCGTCGTAGCTTTCGACTTCGCCGTAACCCATCAGCAATACAGCAACGCGATCGTTACTTGCGGGTGCTGCAGATGTTTTGAAATCGATTTTTTCTGGAGAAGCAACCACTTTGTATTCCTCAATTTTATTTATTCTAAGAGATCCAGGCAGGATGAAGGGGGAATCGGAGATTTTTCATTGTGTGCGATCGCACGACTGACGAGCGCGGGGCTGATTCCCGGTTTCTTGGCCCATACTTCCCGGTCAAACCTCTTATTTATCCTAGAAACCGGATTGATGAGCATCAGTCCTAAGTCGGTTTTTTGACCCTGACCCAAAATTCATAGGGCAGCTAAGCTGGCAGGCCTCTAATTTTCACAATCCTGTTTCTTTAAGCTTTTGTGGGGTCGGCTTCGACGCCGCCGGAAAAGTTAAATCTAAATACAGAACAGCTTAAAACTAGAATCAGCCTTTGCTAAGCTTGACAGGAGATGGGGCGGGGGGGGATAAGTTTCATGTTTTCTTAAGACTCCCTCACTTTGCCTCAGATTAATGCCGTTTGGAGCGTTCCCAGCATTTAACTTGGGGGGATACTCTTCAAACTTGACCCTATTATAAGTTTAACACCCTATCCCCAGGGGTAGTATATGATATAGTAGCTATATGATAAAGTTATGTTGCGAACTATATTAACTTTCTTGACGAACTATGAGACTGGTAATTTGCCCCGGAGTCCACGAACCAAAGCTAACCGACTGTTTCCTGGCGGGACTTTCGGGGCTTTGGGAACTGGCAGCCGATCGCCCAAACCAGCAAATAGTCGAGCCTGTCAAGATTTTTCCCGCTCATAAATATCCGCCTTTTTCAGCTATTGACATATTGCATTTTTTGTGCAGCGAAGACTTAGCAGGAGAAAGTCTAGTATTTGTCAGCTTTTCGGCAGGAGTAGCCGGGGCGATCGGGGCGGCTTGGATGTGGCAGCAACTCGGCGGCAAAGTCGGGGCTTTTTTTGCCTTAGACGGTTGGGGAGTACCCCTGGGGGGCAATTTTCCCATCCACCGAATCAGCCACGATCGCTTTACGCACTGGAGTTCAGCAATTCTCGGTGGCGGTGGAGAAAGCTTTTATGCTGATCCCGCGATCGAACATTTGGATTTATGGCGAGCTCCCCAAACGGCAAAAGGCTGGCACGTCAGCCACACCGCCGCCGGCATTGAGACTGTCGCACCCACAACCGCAGCAAAATTTTTAGTCCACCTATTGAAACAATACGGAGTCCAATCAGTTGTTTAATCTTAATTTAGTATCATCAGCGATCGCACCTATTGCCACCATCGCCCGTCTCGACAATTCTCTCACTTCAGCCACAACAAACACCATCAAACAGTGGTTAATATTTAGCGCCTCAGCATTTTTAGTCTCAATTCCCGTATTCGTGCAAGCACCCTTAGTGCGTTTATATCCAACCATCAGTTTGCTGTCAACTATCCCCTGGTTCGTTCTGAGTTTAATCCTAATTTTCCGCCCCAAAACACAACTTTGGGGAGATTTATTATTAGGATTTGCCGGATGCTGGCTGGCAGGTTCTATCTATTGGGGCTGGTTCAGATGGGAACCTATTTTACATCTACCTATAGAGTCAATTGGCTTGCCTTTTGCTATTTGGTGCTTGGGTAAATCTTGGGGAAAAGTTGGCGGCTATTTTTACTTGGGTTCCCTATTGGGTACTGCCATTACTGATTTATATTTTTACTTAACAGGCTTGATGCCCTACTGGCGCCAAGTGATGCACGCGGAACCGGAATTAGCAATGCCGATTTTTCAAAGTGCGATCGGTCAAATCGAAACTCCTTGGGGCATAGGCTGTGCTCTAGTTTTAATCGCTGTGTTGCTAACCGTAGGTTTGCTGAGTTTGCGCGATCGAGAACTGCACTGGCGCGCTTTCAGCGGAGCAGTTTTGAGCACTCTTTTAGTAGACGGCTTATTTTGGCTGGCTGCTTCTGCGGCTTAAGATTTATGATTGGTTCCTATGTTGGTAATTTTTGACCGCAGATGTGGGCGGATTGACGCAGATTAACCCAGATTTTTTGATAGATGTAGTCTTGAGATTCCTGACTTCTTTAAGAAGTCGGGAATTTTGGTATTTAGTGAACAATTATGAGTTAAAATCTAAAATCTAAAATCTAAGAATCCAAAATCAATATCATGTCTTTCATTTCAATTCGCGGTGTAGAACATTATTACGAGTGGATAACGGCAGATAACAGTGCCCAACCCAGCGGGAAACCAGTGATGGTATTCCTGCATGGGTGGGCGGGTTCAGCGCGCTACTGGGAAAGCACGGCACGGGCTATTGCTGATGATTTTGATTGTTTGCTCTACGATATGAGAGGTTTTGGTCGATCGCCCTTGCCAAAAGAGCCTCCTGAGTCCAGCTACGAACTCGAAACCTACGCCCGTGACTTAGCTGAATTATTAGAATCTCTGAATTTAAGCCGCGTCTTTCTCAATGCTCACTCCACAGGAGCATCAATTGCTACTTTATTTCTCAACCTTTACCCCGAAAAAGTAGAAAAAGCAATTCTCACTTGCAGCGGTATTTTTGAATACGACGAAAAATCTTTTACAACTTTTCACAAATTCGGTGGCTATGTGGTAAAATTTAGAGCCTCTTGGTTGGCATCCATACCATTTGCCGATCGGCTATTTATGGCTCGGTTTTTGCGCCGTTCCCTGCCCACAGAGGTCAGTGTGGCGTTTCTCAAGGATTTTTTAATGGCAGACGAGCAAGCTGCTATAGGTACAATGGTGACGGCAGTCAGCAAAAGAGCAGCCGAGGAAATGCCCCAAGAATTTGCGCGGCTGAGTGTTCCCACACTGCTTGTGGCCGGAGAATTTGACCAAATTATCCCCGCCGTCATGGGAGAGCAAGCAGCCTCCCTGAGCAAAAAAGTAGAATTTGTTATAATTCCTAATACGGCTCACTTTCCGATGCTGGAGGATGCCGCAACATACTTGCAGCTAATTCGAGACTTTTTGCCAGCAGCGGCTTAGCTGAGTTATTGTTCATCTAATGTACGATCGGACAAGCAAGCTTTGAGAACGGCTTTTGCTCCGATCTTAATTTTTAATTCCTAATTTCTTAAAGCGAAAGGTGGTACAATGAACGACCTCGACCAATACTATAAAGTGCTGGGACTGTTGCCGGGAGCTTCCAGAGAAGAAATTAGCCAAGCCTACAAGGATTTAGCGTTCATTTGGCACCCCGATCGCATCCCCAAAGATAATCCCAGACTACTACAGAAAGCTGAAGAAAAGATTAAGGAAATTAATCAAGCTCGCGAAAAATTGCGATCGATTCAACCAAGAGGTCAGAATCAGAACGTTCAGCAAAAACATACTCAGCACAAACACACCCAGTACCAAAACACCCAGCACAAAAACACCCAGCACCAAAACACCCAGCAACAAAACGCTCAGTACAGAAACACTCAGCAACAAAACACTCAGCAACAAAATACTCAGTACAGAAACACTCAGCAACAAACTACCCAGCAACAAAATACCCAGTACAGAAATACTCAGCAACAAAACACCCAGCAACAAAATACTCAGCAACAAAACACCCAGCAACAAAATAACCAGCAACAAAATACTCAGTACAGAAACACCCAGCAACAAAATACCCAGCAACAAAATACCCAGCAACCCAATACTCAGTACCAAAACACTCAGCAACCGAATACTCAGTACCAAAACACTCAGTACAGAAATAGTCAGTATCCAAACACCCAGCACCAAAACACCCAGCCACCACCGGCCAACCCAAAAGAACCCCGCTACTCTTCTGAACCCTCTTCAGGAAAATATCCTGGAAATTATGCGGGAAACTATGGGGGAAACCCTGCAGGGCCGTATTCAGAGGCGTCCCGCTACCAATCGCAGCCGCCGCCATCTCAGTCATCTCAGTCTTACCGCCAAGCTGGGCCCCAAGCTCCCGATTTGAGCGGTTCCAACTTCAAAGGAGCTTCCTTAAAAGAAAAGGATTTTTCAGGAAGAAACTTGAGCAATGCAAACCTGAGTGAAGCGGACTTAAGTGATGCTTTTCTACACAACGTCAATCTCACAGGCGCGAATCTGCACCAAGCAAACTTGTTCAGGGCCAATTTGTTAGGAGCTTGTTTGATCAATGCCAACTTGAGAGAAAGCAACTTAATCGGAGCCGATTTGAGCGGTGCTGACTTGAGCGGTGCTGACTTAACAGGAGCGAAAATCGGTTACGGCGATCGAGTTATGGTCAAACTCACCCGGACTACATTAACAGGTACAATCTTACCCGACGGTACTGTTCATAGCTAAAAGATTTAGTTTTTAGTCAGTTGTTGTAGAGGCGGGTTTTACCCAAAATATTTGCTGCAACTCCAAATACAAAAAAATTTGCCCTTCGCGAATTTTGGATCAAAACTTATATTCTGTCCGCTAGAACAACCGCAAGAAAATTGGTTCGTAGGGAGGGCGTTCGTCGTCAGAATTGCATGAGGACTTGCATTCCTCGCTGCGTACCCATAATGGTTAAATTACTTGACATGATATTACGCGATCGCGATCGCAGAAACCGAGTTTTTTTACCCGGTTCTTGAACTGCAACGAGGTCTTTTCGTTCATCAAACCCCGTTTCTGTCTCCAACACGGCTAATCGAGATTCATATTACAGCAACCGCCAAAATGGTTCCTGTTCTGTTTTTTCCTTCTTTCTTTTTCCTTCTTCCTTCTATCCTTTACATCCGTTATATCCGTTACATCCCGTACATTGCTCGTTGCCGAACTTCCTTCTTCCTTCCGTTATTAATTACTTCCGCCACGGCGATTGCGTAACTTTCGTCCAGCAGCCAGCATAGCGCCTCCCGCCATCAAACCCCCCACAGTCATCGGTTCGGGAACCGGCTCAGGTTGAACCGTCCCCACAGAACCGCCTTTAATAAATACAGCAGAATCTAACTTGCCATCGCCCACATCTTTAATGCGGATACTGAGAACATTCGTCTGATTTTTCTTGAGCAAACCCTCAAAACCTAAAACTTTAGTAAAACCGTCCAGCTTAATGATGTTAGCAGCAATACCTGTCAAACTTGGGTTGTCAATATAGTCAGGATGATCTTGAGAGCGATTATTTGGATCGGGAACAAGATTATTAATCGTAACTGTTTTTCCGTCGCTCAATTTAGCCAAATTAGTGCCGTTCAACAGCAGTTCAAAATCGTCATTATATTGAGAACCGCCGAACTCAGGAAACTCCTCAGAAGCAAATACATATTCAAAGAACAACTTTTCCACCGTGCTATCAGCAAAAAAGCTGAGGTTTAGCTGAGTCAAATCCCCCTTTTCACCCTTAGGACCAAAGTCCGTGCTTAAATCGCTGTCCGGTGTCGTGAAGTTATCTTTCCGATTCTGACCCGGTATATCGGTGACTTTACCAGTGCTCAGAACAACACCTGATGTCAAACCGAAGGGGTCATTAGTGAAAGTACCAAAAGCAGCCGAATTACCCGTAGTTGAAACAGAGAAATTACTCAACCCGGCTGTATTAGCCCCCAATAAATTATTTTTTAAAATCTCAGCGTTATTAGTGGCCCCTACCGAAAATGCCATTGCTGGTGCTGCCAACAAACTCAGAGCAGTACTTAAGGTAGCTGTTAAGCCAGCGATTTTGTGAGTAATTATCATAAATTTTTCCTGGAAGATACAAACCTGATCCAATGCACAACTTCATTTTTACATTATATAAGTATCAATGTCTAGGGCCTTTACAATAACTTTACACATAAGTGTATATACGCTTTTTGGGGTTAATTTTTTTGGTAGTTCTTGGCAATTAGTCACCCTTTAAACCTCAGCGCAAAAATACGGATGCAAAAATACAGTTACACAGACTATAGTTGTTTCAAATAAAAATGAGACAATAAGCGCGAATAATCTCATCAAGAGATGTGGCAGAATGCGAATACATTCTAGCTCTCTTTAATGCACTAAAAT
>NZ_JAUBUI010000152.1:0-1925 GCF_036705385.1 Microcoleus sp. B3-A4
GGTTTAACAAACTTTCACTGGTGGCCTCAAGTTCCAGTTGCTGCTTAATTATGGGTAAGCACCCGGACATGATATGACAGATCATCTTTCTATTATGCAGCGCCAATCCTTGAGGTTATCGTTAGATAAAGAAATTGGTAAAGGGAATAGAGCCAGCAGGAGGTAACGTCCCGGTGGTTGTTAATTTGATCACTAAATCGTTACTCGCCTGAAAACCAGCAGTACCATCATTAATGACAAGGTAAGTACCGGCGATCGAGGCATTTGTAGCCACAACTAAAGCAGCGCTATTAATTCCTAGAGCTTGGTTTCCGGCTAATCCTCCATTAGCGTCGATCAACACTTGATCTACCAGAAGTTGTAAAGTGGTGGCAGTGCTATTATTGGCAGCACGGCTAAAGCTAGTAGGGGCATTCATCGCGGCTCCAGCTTGGGTCAACAAGTCGATCTTATCAGTGCCGATGGCAAAGTCGGTAACGCTATCCCTGGCGGATACAGAGGATTGTCCAAACTGGAAGAGGAAAGTATCTGCACCCGTACTACCCGTTAGAGTATCTTGACCGCCCCCCCCGTTGAGCGTATTATTAGCGGTGTTGCCGATGATAGTGTTGGCTAGAGTATTTCCGGTGCCGTTAAGCAGTGCGCTGCCTCCTAAACGGAGGGTTTCAACATTTGCAGCTAAGGTGTGGCTGACGGTTGAGCGCACCTCGTCAGTTCCTTGAGCTGCAAGTTCAGTGACGACAACTCCTGCATTATCCACAACGTAGATATCGTTACCCAATCCGCCTCTAAGTTGGTCGAGTCCGCCACCGCCATTGAGCGTATTATTAGCGGCGTTGCCGGTGATGACGTTGGCTAAAGGATTTCCGGTGCCGTTAATCAGTGCGGTGCCTGTTAAAGTGAGGTTTTCAACTTCAGCACCTAAGGTGTAGGTGACGCCAGATTGCACCAAGTCGGTTCCTTGAGCTGGAAGTTCACTGACGACATCTCCTGCATTATCCACAACGTAAATATCGTTACCCAATCCGCCTGTAAGTTGGTCGGCTCCGGGTCCTCCGTTTAAACGATCATTACCCTCGTTACCATTAAGGATGTCGTTTCCAGCAACCCCGTTGAGGTTGTCGTTGCCGGCCAATCCATTGAGGGTATTATTAGCGGCGTTGCCGGTGATGACGTTGGCTACAGGATTTCCGGTGCCGTTAATCAGTGCGGTGCCTGTTAAAGTCAGGTTTTCAACATCAGCAGCTAAGGTGTAGGTGATGCCAGATTGCACCAAGTCGGTTCCTTGAGCTGCAAGTTCAGTGACGACATCTCCTGCATTATCCACAGCGTAGATATCGTTACCCAATCCGCCTTTAAGTTGGTCGGCTCCGAGTCCTCCGTCTAAACGATCATTATCATCGCCACCATCTATGGTGTCGTTGCCGGCCAATCCAGTGATGGTGTCGTTGCCGGCCAATCCATTGAGGGTATTATTGCCGGGGTTGCCGCTGATGATGTTGGCTAAAGTATTTCCGGTGCCGTTAATCAGTGCGATGCCTGTTAAAGTGAGGTTTTCAACTGCTGCAGGTAAGGTGTAGGTGATGCCAGATTGCACCAAGTCGGTTCCTTGAGCTGCAAGTTCACTGACGACATCTCCGGCATTATCCACAACGTAAATATCGTTACCCAATCCGCCTGTAAGTTGGTCGACTCCAAGTCCTCCGTTTAAACTATCATTATCATCGCCACCATCTAGGGTGTCATTGCCGGCAGCTCCGTTGAGGGTGTCGTTGCCTGCCAATCCATTGATGATCTCTGGATTGGCAGTTCCGGTTAAGTTATCAGCGCCAGGAGTGCCATTTATAGTGGGGATGTCAATCGTAACGTTGATACTCACCGTAGCCGGGACAGTCGCAGCCCCGTCGCTAACGCTGTAGGTGAAG
>NZ_JAUBUI010000152.1:2025-5444 GCF_036705385.1 Microcoleus sp. B3-A4
GTATCAGTCCCTACAAAGCCAGCTTGAGGAGTATAAGTGAAGTCACCGAGGGGATTAAACGCGATCGTACCGTTGCTTGGGCCTGTAACTACGACGGGAACCAACCGATCTAAGTCGATGTCGGAGTCGTTGCCTAAAACTCCTGGAACTGCTACGCGGAGCACTTTGTCGTGCAAGACGCTGTAGGTGTCGGGATTTACTGTTGGCAGACTGTTGGTAACGTTGATACTCACCGTAGCCGGGACAGTCGCAGCCCCGTCGCTAACGCTGTAGGTGAAGGTATCAGTCCCTACAAAGCCAGCTTGAGGAGTATAAGTGAAGTCACCGAGGGGATTAAACGCGATCGTACCGTTGCTCGGGCCTGTAACTAAAGTCGCACTCAGCGTATCGAAGTCGCTGTCGGTGTCATTGCTTAAGACTCCTGGATATGGGCTGAGCACTTTATCGTGCTGGACGCTGTAGGTGTCGGGATTTGCTGTGGGCGCGTCGTTGACAGAATTAACGGTAATTGTTGCTGTCTCGCTGGCTGTACTGAAAGCTGCTAACCCCCCGATACTGCTGGCAGTCGAAATATCAGCCGTCCCGCCGTTCGTGAGGGGAGTACCGCTAGAGTTAGTTGTCGTTCCATCCCATGACTGATATGTGATATTGGCACTGCCGTTGTAGTCAGTCTTGGGAACAAAGCGGATTCTGGCATTGCCTGCTAGCAGTCTCGCTGCTGCTGTTGATGCTGCTGTTGACGGTGTGACGAATGCCGTCCAAGTCGAACCGCTATCAGTTAAATATTCCCAACTGCCGTTAGTATTGTCTGCCCCCGTGACTGCAATTCCTTGAGTGTCGGCGGTGTCGGGATCTGTAACTGCACCTGCAATTAAAGTAGAAACTAAGGTGCCGGTGTTGCTAGCAGAAGGTACATCTTCGTTAATTGCTGTTAGTACCGGGGAACCGCTGTTGTTGAGTATAGGTGCGTTGTTGACTGCAAAGGCTGCGAATGCGGTGGGAAGGAAAGAATTAAAATTGTTGTCGCTGACAAGAATAAGCGATCGTTTCCCCGTTGCCGTTTGAGAAGGCCCAAATGTCATCCCTTCAAAATTGTTTACCGGAAAGCCTGAAGTGTTTGGGAAATCAGCAATCTGAGTTTTCGATACCGGTGTAATGCCAGCAACACCAGAAGCAATCAAGCCTGTATTGTTTTGAATGTCAGTCGCACCGGTTAAAGAAATTTGATAAAGCTTCAAATCGCCTGACGGCGGAGTTGTCGATAAGTCAAGAAAACGTTCGAGAACCAGCAGCGTATTATCATCAACGGCCAGCATTTCCGAAATGCCGTTGCGCGGATCGGTGTTGTAAAGAAATTCCCCGTTTGCGGTGTTTGTGCTTAAGTCATATCTTAAAATTCGCGATCGCGTCCCAGCCGTTGTACTTGAAGCAGGGCCGTCTTGTTCGAGAGCATTTTCTGTTGCTGTAAACAGAAAACTTGCACTGGGAGTAATGGTCAGACTTTCAAAAGCTTGATTGTTGCGGATGCCACTGGTAGTATCTGCTGATGATACGTCGTATTTGGGAGAAGGAATAGTCAATGCTAGGTTTTGATTTCCTGCTGCAATGTTGAATCTATTGATAAAAGGTTGGGTATTTGTCGAGAAATTTCCTTCAGAAGAGACGAAGACATTGCCACCGATGAAGCCAATGCCCTCTGTATCCGATGTATCTGCAGCAAAGGGAGGCGGATTGCCAATCTGTCTCACCCCTGTAAAAACCACTCCTCCTGTTGCCAAGCTACCCGAACTCACATTAGGTATAGTGAGGGTGTAAAAGCGAGACGGACCGAGACTGCTACCACTATTGCGGCCGTCGGAGATAGCGTAGTAAGTGTTGGTACCCGCGTCGTAGGTAAGGCCAGACAGTCCACCTACCCGGGTTGTTGGTGTTCCAAAATTTGTATTTCCCGGAATTTGTGCTTGTCCCAAAAGTTGTAGGCCAAACACAAATTGATAAGCGGCCATTGTGGCTGGCTCGATCGCCAACCCAGAGGACATCGCTCCCGTTGTATAATCTAGTTCCCAGTCTCCCCCCATAGCCGAACTGCCGATCGGCGATCTAGAAGCAGCAATTTTTGCCTTAGTTAGCTGACTCAGTTGCTGCACAAAGTTAGCGCCCTTTTCGCCCGCCGCTACATCGCACCCGTACAGCCAAATCTCTCCACTGTCTGCCAGCGATCGCGACCAACGCTGCAATTGGCTAGCATAAGTTTTTAAATTTGTCAAGTTTAGATCGATCGCGCCTAGCAGCAAACTCGCGGAGCGACCGTGGGAGATGATATGAATGCTTTTGATATTGCTGCGATTCGCTAGCGCCTCCGTAATTTGTTCTACTCCATCCCGCGCCGCATCAAGGATAATTACTTCTGTCCCCGCTGCGATGCCGTTGCGGAGAGTTTGGCTGTCGGGAAGGGCAGAGTCGAGAAAGGCGATCGAACTAAAAACTGAACTGATAAAATTGGGCATAATACACCTTTGGTTAGATGACGGTAAGAAAATTAAGGCGTATCGAGCTTAGCAAATTTAAAGATTAAATGTCATCAGTAAAATTAACAATCAAGACGAATACTAATTTTCCATGAACCTGCAACAGAGGCATCTTAATAGGGGCGGGTTTAGCCAAGAATTCCTTTAAAAAACCGATAATTCCGGTACAACACCCGCCGTATCAAGGTTTGAGCGCCAAAAGTTTTTCAGCAACCAATCCTTTCTGAATTGCGAGTACAGCAGCTTGAGTGCGATCGCGCACTTCTAACTTTTGCAAAATTGCGTGTACATGAACCCGCACCGTACCCGGAGGAATGTACAATATTTGTGTCATTTCCTGATTGCTTTTCCTCCGCAAATAAAGCCAAGATTTCCTGTTATGTTTGGTCAGGGGATTTTCCAAAACTTATGATTTTGACCCAACTTTCACAGGTTCAGGATTAGTAAAAACCGCATGGTTTTCCGCATTTGCTGCCTTATAACACCACGAAGAACGCCCTGGTAACGATCGAATTACCCAAATAAAGTTTCCGCCACAACTGCCTTGAGGCAATCTCCCTGAGATGCCCTTGAAATCAACCTTTTAACTTTCAACCTTTCAACTATTAACTATTTTGGGGTACTTGTAAATATATCTGACCCCCCAAAATAGACAATTTTATGTTTAATATAGGTCGCTTTGAATCTAGTTAGGGCTTGCTGAATATATCGATCGCACTAGACGTAGCGTGGGTTTTGATCGCGCGATCGAGAATAAAGTCGCCGTGATAAACAGGTAAAATAGGTCAAAACCCGTGCATCACCACCTGCGATTGTGTACAAAAAAGCTGAGCTTGCTACTCCCTCACCTTCCGACTTTGAACTCCCCTCATGTGGAAAACTGTCACTCCT
>NZ_JAUBUI010000153.1:0-5418 GCF_036705385.1 Microcoleus sp. B3-A4
GTGGCTGACTGGGATGTACCTCACGTCAAGAACTTTCTGGATTATTTACAACGACATCGATGTAGGATTCCTGACTATCAGGCGAGCCAGTCTCAAAAGATCACAATTGGTTCCGGTGCTGTCGAGGCTACAATTAAACAAATTGGACGGAGAATTAAAATCTCCGGGGCACAATGGAATCGTGACAACCTGGCTCAAGTTCTGAAACATCGTTGTGCTTATTTAAATCTCGCTTTGGTCTGAATAGTATTTATACTCATTGCATATTTGAGATGCTCCCGTTTTTTTAACCCATATAGTTGATATAATGCGATCGCCCGACCAAATTTTTAGCAATATTTTAATATTTTCAGGCGAAATATATGATTTACTAAAAATTAAAAACAGTCGAGCGAGCAGACTGGACAATTTAACAATGATTCCCAGGGAGCATTTTATGAAATCCATTGCTAAAAACAGCATCCACTGGACTTACTCAGTGGCTATTTTCTGTGCCCTTTTCACACTACAGCAACAAAAAGCTACAGCAGCAACGCTATCTAATGGCTGGAATTATGCGATCGATTCCTTCAACGACGGCGTGACAGGGCCCCAAATCGGCGGCGGGGAATTTGAATTTTACGGCATCGCCATCAAAGAAACATCAGATACAGCTTTCATCGCCATCAACTCCAATCTAAGTTTAGCAGGCTATGCCGACCCACTAGCTCAAAGAGGCAACATCAACTACGGCGATTTATTCTTCAATTTTTCCGGTCAAAACTTCAATACAGCTAACGCAAACGGCAGCTTGTTTGGTATCCGCTTTGCCACAGGAAATGACTCCGGCGTGGCTACAACAGGCGTTTACACAAATGTTACAGCGAAAAACGTCACCCAAACTAACTCTGGCTTTAGCAATTTAAATCAATACAATACGGTAGTTGCATCTCAAGGCGGAACCCCATCAATGGGCGATTTAGCTGCCACAGACCCCTATTTTCAACAAACAGGAAACTCGACGGTTCTCAACTCAATAGCTACGGGTACAAAAGTAGGAGAAATTAATTTTTTAACGCCAGCAACTTTGAGCGCCCTCGGTCTTGATTTCGCTCAGTTTAATGCAGTAGGTTCTCAAACAATCGGATTCAGTTTCAATAAATCATCAATGCCTTCGGGGAACTATATTGCTAACTTTTTTGCCGAGTGCGCTAACGATGCGATCGCTATTCAAGGATCGTTTGAGGCTGTACCCGAACCTTCTACTTGGTTTGGTACTTTAGTAGGATTGAGCTTTTTAGGTATTGGCGCAGCAAAACGCAAAATTAAGCGCAAGATTTCCTAAGTTAAGTAGGGTGTGCATTAAGTACCTTACGAATAGCTGGTATGCACACCTTACTAATAGCCGTAGTGCCTCACACTACTTGCAAACAGTAGAGTAGACTATGGATAGATAAAATGCGCCCAAACATTCCCATCTGGCCCAGCAACTTGATTGACGTAACTGTAGGGATACATCAACTTTCTCCCCTCAGTATCGCTGTAACCAGTGAGTGCATCTCCCCAAGGATCTTGCACGATATAACCCTGAGAATTGTAGCCAATTACAGTAAGAATGTGACCGGCCGCAGTAAAATCTCCGGCTAAAACTACTGGCCGCCGATTTAGCAATTCCGATCGCACCTCGGCCCACGTGCGAGTCGTACTAAAACTCGTCTTAAACCCGTAGGCCTGAATCAGCGCCGAAAGCACGCTGTGATCCGTTTGAGAACCCTGGCCGGCATAGTCGAAACACCACTGCAACAACTCATCCTCCAACTGTCCGCCCCCCTGAGAACGAAGGCCGTAATAATAAAGCACCATGGCGATCGAAGTTACGTTGCAAGTAGACCAATCAAAACGCGGATTGTCCCGCTGCGAAAAATACGGCACGTTCAATTCCACATTGTTCGGAACCGGATCGAAAATTTTATCTCCCCGCTTGAACTGAACAAAACTAGGAAAAACATAACCTGTATTGCCAAAATTCGGCAGTTCTTCAGTCAGGGAAACTTTCAGGTGAGATCCTTCCGCACCGTAGCTGTTCACGCCGTAAACTCGACCTAAAGGCAGCGTAGTTCTCTCGGTACTGCTCAGGCTAGCAGAATCTACCGGCCGTTTTTTAAACACAGTTGCTTGCAGGATTGTCATCGTCAAAGCACCGGGGTCAAAGGCAACTTCTTTGCCGTCTTTTTTAATTTTAACGTCCTGCCAATAAATAAATCCGATATTGCCGAAACCGGGAATTGATTCGGCGAGAGTTACTCGAAAATGCCCCAAAATGCAGGCATAACCAGTGATGGCATAGGTGCTGCCTAAAGTTATTTGAGCAACTTGATTTGCAGGCAGTTTTGATGAATCTTCTGGTTGACCTTTAATCTGAGTTGTTTGAATTACCAACAGTTGAGCGCTGACGTTGCTATTCGGTACGTCTGCCAGGTCAAATCTTAGGATTTGAGAACCTTTGGCCAACTGAACGTCGGGTTCGTAAAAATAGCCAAAAGTGCCGATCGGCGAAATTGCTGAATCCACAACCACCTTGAGATGCCCGTCAATAAATCCGTATCTGCTAACCGTCAAAGTCTGGCCTGCTTTGACAAAAACTTTTTGCTGATTGTTGAGCCGGGAAGAATCAAGCGGAGCTACCTTAAACAAAGTGTCAGAAACTATTTTTAAGGTCAAACCTTGTCCCACAGTTAGCGGATCGGAACTTACGGTAATGTAAATTATTTGGCTGCCAGTAACGTTGCCTTTGCTGTCAGTTGCCCGCAACCTGAGCCACCGAGCTCCAGCTACGCTAAATCCTTTAGACAAATTAACTTGCCAAGTGCTGGCTTCTTGGTTTAGGGTGACGCTTAGGGGAAATGTATCCTCAGCTATCACCTCAATTTTTGCTGCTTGTTGCCGGTCAAAAGTACCCCGAAGGACGATCGGCTGATTTACTAAAACTTCTGACGGCCCTTGATAAGTTAAATTTACAGCGGGATTAAAAGATTTGCCACCGCGGCTGAATTGCACAAAATCGGGATAAATGAAACCCGTATTGCCAAATTGCGGCAAATTCTCGGTCAGAGTGACTTTAATGTGGCTTTGCTCGATCGAGAATCCGGCAATTCCGTAAATCATTCCCGCCGGCAAGGTAATTTTTTCTTGGGGTGGCAGGCTAGCCGCATTTATCGGCCGCTTTTTAAACACAGTCGTTTTGATGATTGTCATCGTAACTGCATTTCTATCATATTCAATTCCCCTGCCGTCTCGCAAAATTTGGACGTGCTGCCAGTACAGAAATCCTGAAGTTCCTAAGTTAGGAACTGCCCGAGCAAAAGCGACTCGGAAATGGTTTTCCACGCAAGCGTAGCCGAGAATATTGAAAGTTTCTCCCAGGTTAAATTGTAATTTCTGAGTTGCTCCTAAAGTAGCAGAATCTGTGGGGTTGAGCTTTAGCCAGGTCTTTTTGATCACCCACAGTAACTGCATTCCAGGCGGCGGGGCCGGCAACTCGGCGCGATCGAATATGAGAATTTTTGCGCCTTTGGTTATAACTACGTGTTTTTCGTAGAAAAAGCCAGAGGTTCCCACCGGAGGAATTGGACTATTTAGTTGAACATTCAGGTGACCGTCTTCTAACTCGTAGTCCCTAATTTGATAAGTTTTACCTGCTGGTATTTCCGCTTTTTGCAAGTTGTTAAGATTGCTTGCGGGCAGTGTTCCGACTTTGAATGCGGTATCTCTGAGAGTAATTAACGTGAAGAATTGAGCGGGTGACCCAGAAGCAGGATTAACTTTGATGTTAATTGTTTGTTGGCCGATAACTTTGCCGGTCTTATCAGTTGCCTTCACCTGCAGTGTGCGAGTTCCTGCGCTATCGAATCCTTTTTCTAAACAGATGTGCCAAAAGCCTCTAGAGAGATTGATCCCCACATTCAGCGCATTTGAGCCTTCTGCTGCTGAAATCGCTGCCACTAGATTTTTGTCAAAACTGCCAACTAAGACAGTGGCTCTATTGACCTCAATTTCTCGCGGGCCTAAGTAACTCAAAATAATGTTGTTGGTCGTCATTATATATCCCTCTACCTACTTAGTTATTCAGCTAAAGCAAGGATAACTTCTGATTTTATCAAACACAATGACCCGAACCAGGACAAAATCGCCCCTAGATTCAGCCTACGGGCGGTTAATGCCTTTTCCAGTATAAGTTTTTAATTATTGGCGGCAGTTGCGCCACCAATCTAACTTTAGGCGTACCACAAGCACATTAAGCGAATATATGCCTGGTTGAGAGGATTTGTGGTGCAACTTTTAAGGGAAGGAATTTAGTTCTAGTAAGTTGCTTCCCCCTGAACCCTTGACCCATCACTGGCTGAGTCAGGACTTACGAAAAAAACCCGGTTCCTACGAGAATATTGCGTATAGCAACGAGGCATCTAGTAAGAAACCGGGTTTTTAGCCGTTTGGTGCGTGCAGGAGTGTTAGTGCGATCGGCTAAACTTCGACTAAACTATGGTGACAAGAATATCTTGAGCATGAGTGTCAACTTTCATGGTGTCGCCCTCATAAACTTGAATGATTTTGCCGGTGCCGTCGATGACGAAAGTAACGCGCTTGGCATAATCGCCTTTCTCGACATCGTAAGCTTTGGTAATCGTGCCATCAACATCTGCTAATAGCTGGAAAGGCAAACCGTATTTCTCTGTGAACTTTTGGTGCGATTCTTCGTTGTCTCGGCTGACACCGAGAATTACAAGATCTTTGCCCTTGTATTCTTCATAAGCTGCTTTGAAGCTTTGGGCTTGTCTTGTGCAACCGGGGGTGTCATCTTTAGGGTAGAAATACAAGATGACGGTTTTACCGGTGAAGTCGGAGAGGGAGACGGTGTTGCCGTTTGTGTCTTTGGCGGTAAACTGAGGGGCAGCGCACCCAACTGGTAATGTCATAGTTTTGTTTCCCTTGGGATTTACCAACCTATTTTAGTTGATTTTGTGCTGTTACCGTCAATCTTTTGAATGTGAGGTTCGGGATTGAGTTTGTCCCAGGGTAAATTTGCGCTTGGAAATAGTTCGATTAGGCAATTTTCTGCGTTGACTTGCGGGCGATCGCGTGTTAGATTATCGGCGTTTTATTAGAATTTTTTTAGGTAATTAAAATTGCTTACTCAAGTAAAATATGAGGAGTTTATACACGGTGATTTTCCGAATAAGTGCTGAGTAGGGGTTTTATATCTGTTGATAAAATGGATGGTGGGACAAGGCAATGCTCCCGACAATACGGTTTACTTAAGACCGAACAAGTGATAAACTAGGTATGATGTACAAAAAAGTAAATCAAGTAGAGTGCAGTACAAAAAAATATTATTAGAATCTCCAAAGCTCAAAAGTATCGAGATATTTAAAGCCATAGAAA
>NZ_JAUBUI010000034.1:0-61655 GCF_036705385.1 Microcoleus sp. B3-A4
AGACTCAGGTGTGCATATTTAAATAACCACATTAAACTCAGTATTTCTGCTTAGTTAAAAAGCGGGATGCTCCCAATATGTTTTTTAATTCAAGCAGTTGTTTTAACTGGAGGCAGCGGAAAGAAAACAGCCGGCGAGACGCAGAAAAACTCTGCAAGTTTTTTTAGGTGTTCGGTTGTAAGGTGGCGCTTTTCACGGAGGATGTCAGAGACAATAGACTCGGTTTTAAAAATAGGAACTAGGTCTTTTTGTCTCAGATCAAATTCTTCGATTAAAGATTTTAACAGTTCTATCCCATAAAGGTATGGGTTCTAAAGTTTGCTCGTATTCATAAACCAGAGTTCCAAGTACGTTTAGATAGTCGCGTTCGTCTGAAGTCAGTTCGCCTTTGTCCAACAGAGTCGATCGCTTTTTGAGTTGCAATTAATTCCTCCTCAGCAGTTATGGGTCGGGGAGGAAATGTTGTGAGTAGTTCGATATAAGCGCTAGAGTTGTTCATGTGAGTATCCTATATTAAGCAAGTAATATTTTATCCTTTTAGTTGAATGATTGGATTGTTTAACCGCAGATGAACGCCGATTAACGCGGATAGAATTTAGTTATTTATCCCTCATAACTCTTGAGGCAATTCCTCGCTCTTGAAAACTTTGTACCGATCGCAGTACAATCGATCGATATTGCATCTGAGGAATCTCCCATGTCAGAACCGTTTTCTACTGAGATTAGCGATCGCATCTGCACTCACATGAACGAAGACCACGCGAGTGCTGTCGTGCTATACGCTCAAGCATTTGGCGACCAACCAGAGGCAACAGAAGCTCAAATGCTCGCTATTGATGCCAACGGCATGGATTTAACCGCTAAAGTCAAGGACGAAACAGTGCCTGTCAGAGTTAAGTTCGATCGCACTTTAAAAGACGCCGAAGATGCTCACCACACTCTCATTGAAATGGTGAAACAAGCTCGAAAAGTTGCTAAGTAGTCAATTGCGTACTATTCTGTTATAATTTTAACGTTTGCATTACGGAATTTAGTCCCGTTAAATGGTGGTTAAGGAGTAAAGTCCTTACTAAAAACCTTTAGTTGGGTGAAATCATTTTAAGGACTAAATTCCTCACTGTTAACAAAATATTTAATAAAGTTGAATTAACATCTAAAATATCAAATAAAATGACCGAAAATAACCCCAAACCCCAAGAATTAAATGTTGTCAATGGCAGTAAAAATAACCACTTCGACGCCCTGGTAAAGCGAATAGATTTGATGATTCGCGCCCGCTATTCGCTGCTGTACATTGTCGGCGCGGAGGAGGAACCGGTCGAAGCCGTAATTGCCCAAGTAGCGCTGCAAGTAACTCCCGCGCGCCGGGTGTTGTTCTGGGATCTCGTGCGCGGCTGGGAAGATAACGGTTCAGGGAAAGGTTCGGTAATGGCGGCGCTCGATCGCGTCAGCAAAACTGCTGTTGAAGAATATACCATATTTGTACTGCGGGATTTGCACCCAACTTTGAAATATCCCTACAGCGAAAAAAGCGCGGCGGTAGTGCGAGAATTGCGGAATTTAACGCGAGAATTGAAGCGCAGCAAAAAAACTATAGTTCTTACTTCTCACACGCTGGAATTGCCGGAGGAATTGAAAGAAGAAGTCACAGTAATTGATTTTCCTTTGCCCAACGTGCAAGAAATAGACAGTTTAATTTCCCACGTTGTGGAAAAGCCGCAACAGTTGCAAGTTAGCGGTTTAGCAAGGGAACAGTTGGTTAAAGCTTGTCAGGGTTTGAGCCGCGCTAGAATCGGGCGGGTTTTGGCTAAAGCTTTGGCCGCCAAACAGCAAATTAACGAGTCAGATATTGACGGAGTTTTGGAGGAAAAACAGCAAGCAATTCGCCAAACGGGCATTTTGGAGTTTTTCAACTCCCGAGAATCCCTAAAAAGTGTGGGCGGATTGGAGAATTTGAAACAGTGGGTAAAAATGCGGCAAGATGCTTTTACTGACGAAGCGCGTCGCTACGGTATACCGAATCCGAAAGGAGTTTTGTTAGTAGGAATTCAAGGAACGGGCAAATCTTTATCTGCGAAAACAATAGCCTCAGAATGGCGTTTGCCGCTGTTGCGGTTGGATACTGGGAGATTGTTTGGCGGCGTGGTCGGGGAAAGCGAAAGCCGCGTCAGGCAAATGATACAATTAGCAGAGGCGATCGCACCTTGCGTTTTGTGGATCGATGAAATAGATAAAGCCTTCGGCAACATTATCAGCGGTAGCGACGGCGACTCGGGAACTTCGCGCCGGGTATTCGGCAGTTTGATCACTTGGATGCAGGAAAAAACCAGTCCGGTGTTTATCGTAGCAACTGCAAATAACGTCAGGATTTTGCCGGCAGAGTTGCTGAGAAAGGGCAGATTTGATGAAATTTTCTTTTTAAATTTGCCCTCAGAATCGGAACGGCAAGATATCTTTAAAGTGCATTTGCAGCGTTTGCGGCCGACTAGATTGCGCGAGTTTGATTTGGGAGTTTTGGCGAAACGCGCTGAGAATTTTAGCGGTGCAGAAATTGAGCAAGTGGTAATAGATGGATTGTACCGGGCTTTTGGCACTTTTGTAAACGGACAGCGCCGGGATTTGATGACGGAGGATATTTTGAGGGCGATCGAGGATACAGTACCTTTAGCTGCGATCGCGCGATCGCAAATTGAAGATTTGAAGCGCTGGGCGGCGGAAGCGGGCGCGAGAACAGCTTCTAACGATACTCATTTAATTGATGAATTGAAACGCTACAGCCAGCGGCGGAGGGATGCGCTCGACAATTGACCAAATTTGGCATATGTTTGTAGTCAGGACTTCAGTCCTTATTCCTGATTCACCAAAACTTGCTCGGACTAAATTCCTCACTACAAATTCAACCTAAAAATATCCGCCAGAATACCATTTTGCTCAACCATTCTCCCCGCATCCGGCGAATCGTAAACCACTAACAGCGAATTCTGCTCCCCCAAATACGGAAACAGGCTCAACCCTTCAGCATTGTCCGTACCCACTTTAAAAGGCAAGTCAAACAATACCTCCAAATCTCCCCCATCTTGCCCAGTAATACTGTCACCCGAGCGCCCTAAAATCCCCTTTAACCGAAAAACCCTCATCGCCCCCGATAAAGTCATCGTCGGCCCGGCTAAAACAATTAAATCTTTCCCGTTCCAGCACAATTCTCGCACGCCCAAACCGTTCAAATCAACAAAATGTTTGTTGTACAACTTTCCTCGTTTCCCAATTTCCTTAAGTTTTAAAACTCCCGGTTCGGCCTCTTCAACTTCTATTTCTAAAATAATTGCCCAACCCCGCAGTACAGGTCCCCGCAAACCAATAAAAATCCGATCGCCCCGCACCGCCAACCCTTCAATATCAAAGCCATTTTCTTTACTCGGAATCGGCACAGATAAATATAGACCGAGGTGGCTGTCATCTTTGAGCGCGTCTGTCAGTAAATTGCCCGTTTTTGTCCGCTGAAGGCATCCCACTTTCTGTTCCCTTTGATTGTCTGAATGGGAAATTGACTCGCACAAAATCCCGTCTTTCATAGGAATGCGCGCCAGCAAATAACGGTTGACATCGGTCTCGATTTCTGCTAATCTTTCAATGTCTTTGTCTGCGTCTTTGCCTTTAGCTTTTTTGCGTTTTGTGCTGTGAGAACCGACCAGCCAAAGATAATCGCTGCTGAAATCAATTCCTTCAATATCGATTTCGGATTTTCCAGGTAGATCGATAAAATCTGCGATCGCAAATCTTTTATGTTCTCCAAAAATATGAGGCGCCACAGGCGACAAACGCTCGATCGAAGTCGTTTCATCGGAACCCAGCCACAAATGGCCATCGGGAGTTAAAGCAACAGCGGATAAGTCTGTAATAAGCTCGGCGGCTTCGCTGTTGAATTGCAGCAGCAGCCGGCCGAGCAAAAAAGATTCTGGCATAATTATTAGCACCAAAACTATTCTTAGGGTAAGTCATTATAGCTAAAGTTGCTTGAAATTGATATCTTGCCACAGTTGTAATAGTCAGCCGGGGGATTAATTCCCCCTCTCAAAGCTTGCATTCGGTTAAAAGTGAGATGTTGCACCCTTCTCAATAAGGCTTTTATGGGCGGGCTAGGAGCAACGGCCTACAAGAAAGAAAATTCATCTGTTGTGGAACAGGCATCTTGCCTGTTCATGACAGAGGTGCAAGATGTGAGTTAAAACCCATTGCAAATTAAAACAGAAAACTAAAACAAATATCCTCCTCAAGCCTGATAGCGAGGACTTCCGTTTTGAGATAAGGATTTTTAACCCCTAGCGGGCCAAACCGCAGTCGGCGGTGATTATTCCGCAAACCGAACCTCCACAGACGGATAACACCCTAATGGAAGCATTAACATCGCCGTTACGTTTCGTTACGATAAGGAGACAGAGAGAAAAACCTCTCATTCGTAAAATCAGAGGTAGCCATTATGAACGGTACATTTCGCGTCGGCAACCTGTTTGGGATTCCCTTCTTTGTCAACGCATCTTGGTTTTTAGTTCTGGGTTTAGTAACCTGGCAGTACGGTGGCGCACTAGCTGCCCTGTTTCCCACATTGGGCCCCGTAGCGCCCTGGATGCTGGGATTATTCACAGCGTTACTGTTATTTGCTTCCGTCTTAGCCCACGAATTAGGACACAGTTGGGTAGCCATTAAACAGGGAATTGGCGTGAAATCAATTTCGCTATTTCTGTTTGGCGGACTGGCTAATTTAGAAAGAGAATCTAAAACCCCAGCCGAAGCATTTTGGGTAGCGATTGCAGGCCCGTTGGTGAGCTTATTTTTATCCGGTTTGTTAACAGCGATCGGCATCGGTGCTGGTCTCACAGGCCCCGCAGCCGCCATCGTCGGACTTTTAGCTTCCATCAACTTAGTTCTAGCCTTATTTAACTTAATTCCCGGTTTGCCCCTCGACGGCGGCAACATCCTCAAAGCGATCGTCTGGAAAATTACTGGCAACCCTTACAAAGGTGTAATTTTTGCTAGCCGCGTCGGTCAAATAATTGGTTGGATTGCCATTGCTACAGGCGTATTCGGCAATATTTGGAATCTAGTAATCGGTTGGTTCTTACTGCAAAATGCCGGTCAATCTGCCCAATATGCCACAGTCCAAAATAAACTGGCAGGCCTGACAGCCGCAGATGCTGTGACCCCCGAAAGTCCGATCGTCTCCCAAGACTTGTCCCTCAGAGAATTTGCCAACAACTACGTGATCGGTAGCACTCAAACCTGGCGCAGGTTCCTGGCAACAGATGATGCCGGACAATTGGTAGGGGCGATCGACCTAGACGACCTCAAAACCATTCCTACCGGAACTTGGCCCCAAGTTTTAGTTAAAGAACTCCTGAAGCCGATCGAATTTTCCACAACCGTCAAACCCGAATTATCTCTCCTCGAAGTCGTCACCCTTCTAGAACAACTCAAAGTACAAGAACTACCCGTCATTCGCGAAAACGGTGTCCTCGTCGGACTTGTAGAAAAAGCTGAAATTGCCCGCCTGCTACAAAGACGAGCCGAAGCGAACCCTGCGTAATAGCCTCAGATACTTGACAAATAACACCAGTTTCCCCCAAAAAATGCAACTGTAGCCCCGTGCTTCAAACTCTGGTAGTCATCAGCCATACCCAATTCTTCAATCGAAAATCGAAAATCGAAAATCGAAAATCGTATAACAGTTAACCCCCTCGATTTCCCCTTAACAAAAGGGCGATCGGGGGGGTTAACTGTAGCTGGACAAAAGCCAAGTGAAACACTAAATTATTAGCTGCAAATCAACGATGATAACTATAATAGTGTATTGATCATCTGAGTGAGGACACTATGCCATCTCAGCACTTTTCCTCTCAATCCGAAACAACAGAGTCAAAAGTTCTGCCTGCTCTGACAAACAATATATTACCAGAGGCTCTCACCCCTCACCCCACAGCTCAATTACAAAAATCAGCGCTGACGGTTTCCGCAGCTCAAGATATCATTTACAAATTTTTTATATCTCACATCAAAAACTCGGCCTCAGAAGTAGTTTTTCAACAATTTCAAAACATATTTATCCAATTAATTCCTCCAGCTAACCCCACATTAATTCAAGCTTTAGACACAATAATTAAATTTGACTCTCAACTAGAATTTAACTACTTATTTAAACGCTGCATTTACATCTTATTAAATAACTGGATCACTCAGAAACAATACCAACTGGCTCGCGACTTAATTAACATTATTAGCGATAGAACCCTTCGGGAACCCCACCCCGACAATTGTCTCAAAATACTGAGAGTGTGGCTGACAAACTTTCTCAGCAGCAAAGACTATGAAGAGCTAAAGTTATTTGTATTAAAGTACAATGACTACCAGCCACTACAAAATCACTGGACTTCTCGCTATCAGCCTTATTTGCTAGCCGCTCAATATCTAGATGCTAAAAACACCCCCGAAGAACGCCAAGCTGCCCGACTATTGTCGCAGCAGCTCAAAGAAAAATACAAGTTTGACCTAGCAATGTATACCTCTCGCTCTCAGTCTGCTACATCCCAATTAAATAATTATCATAATCCCACACTTTTAGGAGATGAAGCCCTGCGTTTAATCAAAATAATTTTGGTCAACCGCGGCTCCTTCAACTATCGCAGCTTAGCCAATGTTTTTCTTAGAGAGACTCAAAATATTACTTACAAGCAGTTTAAGGAATCTCTAATTAAGTATTTATTTAATTACCACTCAAAACTTTTACGTACTGATATTTATCAATGGAGAATAATTAATATTATAGAAACTTTTCATCCAGAAAAGGACGGAGAAACTTTGAACGCAGGCCTGCAGCTCAGAACTTACAATTATCTAATAAAATGTTTGACTGTGGAAAATTCCGGCAAACCAACAGCCTTATTTCTACTGTTTGCCACTCAACGAAATCCTTTAACACTAGCAATTATAATTCTCAAAGTTATTTTAATTTCACCCCATTCCAGAACCTATTTAGAACTTTGTTGTGCCCGATTAATTCAATACTATCAAGATGACTCGGCTACTGAATGTCAATGGCTCATTAATTTTTTAGAATTGAGCCAGATTGCTCTAACTATTTATGGAGACAATGTTCAGTATAATTTAGTGAATATGTCAGACAAGCATGAAGAAGAGCAGTTGTTGATTGATATCGATAACTGTAGAATTTTTTCTCAACATAAACAACTCATAAAATCTCAAGATTAGTCATCAGCCATTATTCGTCAGTTATTAGCTGCGCCTTGCGTGTCCGACAGCAAGTTTATAGGATAAAGTTTTCCGGGAACAGTGTTCGCTAATTTATATAAGTTTGATAAGCTTGTGGTAGCTCTTCGGCGCTAGCATCGGGCATTTATCCCCTACCCAATATTTGCACTCGCGCCGAATTGATGAAAATAAATACGCCGCCCGGAGTTATCGTCGAGACTCCAACAGGCCAATTTTCTACCAGTTGGACAAATTTTTATTCACTTTGTGCCAAAGCTGGAAAAAACTTTTTCAGTTGAGCTGCCATCTCGTTGCAAGACTGCGCTAATTCGCCGACTTCATCAAGCCTACTGACAGTAACAGCACGCACTTTCTGGCGGCGATATCTTTAGCTGCTTCGTTGAGCAGCAGCAGCAGCGGCAGCGTTACCCACCTAGCTGTCAGCACTCCACCAATTGTCGATAGCAGCAGCGCCGCCGAACAAAGTAAAATTGTAGTGCGGGTATTTTTGTTAATTTGCCCCATGAAATCGGATTCGGGAACTGCGATCGCAATCAGCCAGTTCAAACCGTAAACATCAGAAAACGGCAGCACTTCCCCAAAATCTTCCTGCCCGTCTCGCCTAAATTTCAGTTGCTGCCGCTGCTTAAGGTCGCCAAAACCCCCGAAGTGTTAGTACAAATATTTAGCTGCGGTGCGAATGACAGGAGTTTGGCTGTCTAAAACATTCACCCGCTGCAGTTGCTGCTTTCCCGACATCTTTCTAAAGGGTGATTCTTGACTGGAACTGGCAACCAGCAAGCCCGATCGTTTGATCGCGAAAATTTGTCGCGTTTTGCTAAGCTTGATGCGATGGAGATATTGCTGAAGCCCCGAGAGCAAAAAGTCTACGCCACTAACTCCCAGTAATTTACCATTTCGATCGCGAATCGGTTGGCTGGCAGCAATAAAAACAGTCCCGGGAGTAAAACCAGGATAAATACTCGTCCAAATCGCTTTGTTTGTTCGCTGCGACAGCTTCTTTGTACCAGGGGCGCAGGCGGGCATCGTAGGTTGCCGGTTCTGCCTTTAATTTAGCGGTGCAAGTGCCTCGGCTGTCTGTAGCTTAGTATATCTTGTGAGAGTTGGTAGACTTGTTAGCTGCGACAATTTGCAAGCTGTTATCCGTGGGTTGCGCCAAATGCCGAGATATTCTCCTGATTTTTCAGCACCGAAGGATATCCATTGAATGCTTTTAAAAGATCGCATTTGCTGCCAGAGGAACTTCTCTCCCCGAGGCTAGGGTCTTTCTAACTGTAAGTTTAATTCACCGCGCTCGATCGCTTCTGCGTTAAGTTTATTTACTCACTGGGTAGGTTCCAGAAAAGAAATCAGCTTTTCTTCAACTCTCTTCCGCGTCTGGGCGATCAATTTCTCGGCGAGCTCTTCGACTGCTTTGTCTCCGTTACGAAAGGGCGAAAGGACAGATACCCGACAATCCCGACTGCTGCGACGATTTTCAGCACCAAAGAGGCCACTACAAGGCGACGCAGGGAGATTTTTGTTTGGTGTTGAGAAGTTTTACTCGCGAATCGGGGCAACGGCATAGGCTGGTGACTAATTGCTCCCTAACACTTTAACTGTTCCTGCCTGTAATTTCACTTAGGGGCGATCGAGGTGTTTCCTTGCCCTCAAAACCCCTCCCACACAGACACAAATCATGAGCAAGCACGAGACTTATACAATTTTAGATTTTAGATTTTAGATTTTAGGTTAAATAATGGGGAATGAATCATGAAGCTCGTGCTTTCGAGCTTCGCTACAGTTGCATTCTTTTTTTCAACTGGTATGACGCACTGTTAGCTGAGAATACCTCTGCCATTTTCTTGCTTTGGTGGGTTTCCTAGCTCAACCAAACCTAATTCTTCCTTCAAACCTCTTCGGTTCATCAATTACATCCGTTAAATCCCGTACACAATTGGCTGCAGAAGTTCTCTTCAACAGCTACGCGGAAAATCCCCCGCTTGTCCAAACGGATATAGCGAGGGGCGAGAATAGGTATTCTCGGAAAATATAAAGTGGTGGCACTGGCTTTTGTCGAGCCATTGCCATCTATAGAAGCCATACTTTTTTAGGCTCACAGAAAGATTTCAGAGCCAACTCTCTGCTTGCAGTCAATGCTTGAAGTCAAACCAACCAGTTCAAGCAAGAAGTCAAAGCAAGTCGTAAAAGCCTAGGATTCTTCTTCTTCTTCTCGATCAATTTGGCGCAGGTGAATGTGCTTGCGTCCCAGAGAGATTTCAAATTCATCTCCCGGCTGGAGTTCCATTTGTTTGGTGTAGGCGGCTCCAATCAGTAAGTTGCCGTTAGATTGAACGCTAATCCGATAGCTGGCAGAGCGTCCGCCGCGTCCATTGCCGTTTTGCTTCCCGTCTAGCTGAATGCCTTCTGCATCAATCAGCGCATTCAGGAATTTCATCATGTTGACCCGTTCTACGCCGTTCTTGGTAACGGTGTAGTAGCCACAGGCTCTAGCTTTTTCTTCCTTGGTAAGGTTCTCTAGGTCTTTGACCTTTTTGATCAGATCTTCGCCTTCAAGGGGTTCGATATTTTTCTTTTTAGCCATTTACTCAGTCCTGAAATATTCAACTGGTGTACGGATTTTTTCTCGGTTGGTTTTTGGTTTGACCAAGAAACTTTAGCTTTATAGCTGGTCGTAAAACCATATTACACCGATCGGCTCAATTGTTAACCACTATTATCTAAATATTTTTAACAACCTGCAGTCTTTCTTGAGGAGTAGCTGCAGCCGGTGCGAGCAATCTCTAAAGTCGGTAGCATAAGCTATCAGCTATCAGCTAGCTGAATATTTGCCCCGCTCTTAAAATCCCATGAAGTTAACCACACGCGGACACTACAGTGTCAAAGCATTACTGGATCTAAGTTTGCAACCTCGCTTTGGCCCGACATCGGTGAAATCGATAGCGAAGCGACAGGAGTTACCTGCTCCGTATCTAGAAAAATTGCTGATTGAAATGCGACGAGCAGGTTTAGTCCAATCTGTTCGGGGTGCCCAAGGAGGATATCAATTAGCCCGCCAGCCAGCTCAAATCTCTTTAGGACAAATCTTAGAGGCTGTAGGTGAAACTATTGAACCTTTACCTCGACATTTTCCAGACGCGACGCAAGCAGAGGACTGGGTAACATTCAGTTTGTGGAACCGATTGCACAAAAAACTTGCCGAAGCGCTGTACAGTATTTCCCTCGAAGACTTATACTATGATGTCCGCAGTTGGCAAGCGGCTCTTGGGGAAGAAACTAGCTTTATCATTTAAATGGTAAGTTCATTCATTCGATCGCCAGCAATCACACATGGACGCAACACTTGTTACCTACTTTGGCGGCTGTCACTGCGGAGCTGTCCGCTTCCGTGTCGCCGTTGACAAACACGAAGCATCTGATTGCAACTGCTCTATCTGTAAAAAGAAGGGATTTTTGCACCTCATTGTGCCGCCGGAACGTTTTACCTTGCTCAGTGGCGAAGATGTTTTGACCACCTATACATTTAATACAGGAACTGCTCAACATACTTTCTGCCGAATTTGCGGCATTCACTCGTTCTATCGCCCCCGATCGCATCCCGATCATTTCGATGTCAACGTCCGCTGTCTTGACTCAGATGCCATCAAACACTTTCATATCCTACCCTTTGACGGTGTTAATTGGGAGGAGAACGTACACTTGCTCCGCGACGAAAGTAATCTCAGCAGTTAAAATTGCAGCTCAAGAATCAAAGTCCGCAAGGGTAGGAGTAGTTAAAACCTGCGCTACCATTGCGAGCGCTCTTGCTCGGACGGACTATCAAGTTTGACACAATATATAATGATGCCGGATGAATTTCCTGTTTTGATTTTAGCTGCGGTGTTAGATTATTCGATCGGCGATCCTTGGGGTTGGCCGCATCCCGTGCAGGCGATGGGTTGGGCGATCGACCGCTATACTAGACTTGTCTTTAATATATGGAATAATCCCGCAGGCAAAATGCCTGAAGCAGCGGATCGTCCCCCTGGCGAGCAGCACAAACTGCTGCTACGATGTGCTGGTACAATACTAGCCATCGGGTTGATTGTAGGCAGTTATACTGTCAGTTGGTCGATCGTCCAAGCTGGTAGTTGGGTGCATCCTCTTTTAGGTATTGCCCTAGACACCATTTTGCTGGCAAGCTGTTTTGCAGGTCGCAGTTTGAGGGCGGCAGCAGAGGATGTGCTAGCACCTTTAAATGTTGGAGATTTAGTCAAGGCGCGAGAAAGGTTGAGCCTTTACGTCGGCCGGGATACCGAAAACTTATCCGAGCCAGAAATTCTGCGAGCATTGTTAGAAACTGTAACAGAGAATGCAGTCGATGGTGTGACAGCACCGCTATTTTATGCCTTACTTGGGTTCGCTCTGCCGCATCTATTATTAAGTGTTACCGCTGGGCCGATCGATCCTAACTCGATGTGGGCGAGTGCGATCGTCCCCTTGGCGATCGCTTACAAAGCAGCCAGCACATTAGATTCTACGATCGGCTACAAAGAAGCGCCATACACTGATTTAGGATGGTTTAGCGCCAAACTAGAAGACGTGCTGACGTGGATTCCTTGCCGGCTAACAGTGATTACTTTAGCCCTTATATCTGGCAAACCGATTTACATTTGGCAAATTTGTCAGAGAGATGCTGTTAAAGATGCCAGCCCCAATTCCGGTTGGAGCGAGTGCGTTTACGCCGCCATCTTGGGAGTACAACTAGGAGGTACCAATTCCTATCGCGGAGTTATCAAACACAAACCGCTGTTAGGCGAGCCGATTCACCCGATCGCAGCGCCGCTAATTGGTCAAGCATTGCAATTAACTCGGTATTGCTTTCTGATTTGGTTGGGACTATCATTGCTTTTTTATACCTTATTATGTTTGAGCTGCTAACTGATGACCTCACCCGAACAGTCCAGGAGGCATAAATAACGTATTTCTGTCATTGTTCGCGCTCCGCCAAGCAATCGCAGCATCTGCTTTTCATCCGTTCTCGGTAAGCCCAGCAGAAGACACAGATCGGCCACCGACAAAAGCAAAAAAAAGTTTTGACCTTTGTTCAAACCCCCAGATTCATCTGCCAAGTCAATCTAAAATCTAAAATCTAAAATCTAAAATTGTTCGATCCGCCAACAGCCAACAATTAGCTCGCAGCAACCAATGACTAAAATTATCGAAATTTTATCTGCTAATGAAGTGAGGCGCACTCTCACCCGCGTCGCTTCCCAGATTGTAGAAAAATCAGGGAACCCCTCGGAGTTAGTGCTGTTGGGCATTCATAGTAGAGGAGTGCCTTTAGCTCAAATTTTGGCAGATCAAATTGAAGTTCTCGAACAAGTCAAAGTATCCGTGGGCGCTTTAGATATTACCTTTTACCGAGATGACTTGGATCGAGTTGCGATGCGGACACCGGCTAAAACAGAAATTCCTTTCGATTTGACGGGCAAAACCGTGGTGTTGGTAGATGATGTTATCTATAAAGGCAGAACGAGTCGGGCGGCTTTGAATGCGGTAAACGATTACGGGCGGCCGGAGAAAATTTGGTTAGCGGTATTAGTCGATCGCGGCCACCGAGAAGTACCGATTCAGCCGGATTTTACGGGTAAAAAGTTGCCGACTGCAAAGGAAGAACAAGTTAAGGTTTACGTTCAAGAACTCGACGGGCGCGACGGAGTGGAGTTAATTAAGGGTTGATATCGTTGACCTTTGCATCGGAATAATAATTTTTGGAGTGCAGTGCGAGATCTTGAGATCGCGATCGATCTCACGAGCGAGTTGAGCGACCAAATTTCTAGTTGGCGATCGCACTTGCGACCTCAGAAATGAGGTTTCTTGGTATATTTTTCGTTACCGATCGCAAAATTTTCGTAGAAACCCGGTTTCTAGCCACCCATCCGTCCAGAATCTGGTATCTGGGAAGAAACCTGGTTTTTA
Organism: Microcoleus sp. B3-A4; assembly: GCF_036705385.1. NCBI lineage: Bacteria > Bacillati > Cyanobacteriota > Cyanophyceae > Oscillatoriales > Microcoleaceae > Microcoleus > Microcoleus sp. B3-A4. The sequence continues at coordinate 13,243 of NZ_JAUBUI010000034.1, forward strand.
GCCAGAGCGCGGAGCGTCGTGATTGATTTTAAATCGGCAGTGCAGGAGTTGAACCTGCCTGGGGCGAATTATGAGTTCGCTGCCTAAACCGCTCGGCCAACTGCCGTTAAGTCGATTTGTTCGACCTAACTGAAAATGAAGTATAACATAATTTCCCAGTCCGTGCTAGAACTAGAGAACAAAAATCAAAATCTTTAGATCTGCTGATTCCCGATCGCCCGTTAGCCAATGTGCTGGAGCCGATCGACCGGACAAAGCAGTGTCTAGGACTCGGCATAAACTTATAGGCAATGGCAGTGAATTCGACGGTAGTGCTGACTCTAATTCTGCTGGCTCTGATGTTTGGAGCAGGCGTGACGAGTTCTGTTTGGGGATTTACTATAGGTCGCGAAGCCTTGCAAGGAACGACTCAACCCGATGTTCGTCCCAGCAACAATGCTGGCAGCGGCAAGCCTGGAAAGACGGCTAGCAAAGACCAAGTGAGCATTTTGAAAGAAAAAGACATTCTCACCACCGTCAAAGCACGGGTAGAAGGTCGCGATCCAGAAAAAACGGCTCAAGCAAATACTAAAACAGAGAAGGCAAGCTCTAAACCAGCCGCGGCAAAAAAACCTGCTGCACAAAATGCCAGCGCCAAGTTTCCCCTGAACAGTCGCGACGGGGGAATAACCCTGGAAGTGAGCGCGGCCAGTCAGCGCAACAATTCCATGCTGCTAGACGTGAGCATGAAAAATGAAGGCTCGCAAGCTGTGAGGTTTCTCTACAGTTTCTTGAACGTTACTGACGATCGCGGCCGGGCCCTGAGCGCGACTGCCGAGGATTTGCCCTCGGAACTGCCCCCCAACGGACAGGTGTTTTACGGTACGGTGAGTATTCCCACAGCTTTGCTGGAAAATGCTAAAGAAGTTTCGCTGACGCTGACAGATTATCCAGGTCAAAAACTTCAGTTGCAAATATCTGGCATTCCAGTGGCGAAGTAAAATAAAAGAAGACCAAACCTGCAGACAGATTCTCAGGTTTGATCGAGAAAGTTTTTGTAGGGAGCATTGTGTCACTTTTAGGGGCGAGAGTGCAGGAGATATCTGATTTACCCGCGATGAGTTCGACAGAGGTGCTGTCGCGGTTGCTGTCAGTGCTGTTGCTGATTGCGATTAATGCTTTTTTTGTGGCGGCTGAGTTTTCGATGGTGACGGTACGCCGCTCGCGCATCAATCAGTTAGTGGAAGCTGGCGACGTTGCAGCTTTAACTGTGCAATCTTTGCAGCAAAGTATTGAGCGATTGCTCTCAACAATGCAGTTGGGAATCACTCTTTCTAGTTTAGCTCTCGGCTGGATTGGGGAAAGTACGATCGCCGTGCTAGTCCGAATGTCGATCGGCTATTTGCCGCTGCCAATTTACATCAAGTCGGCGATCGCCCATTCTTTTAGCATACCAATAGTAACTTTTTTGTTGCTAGCTTACCTGCAAATCGTACTCGGCGAACTCTTTCCCAAATCTGTAGCGTTGCTGTATTCCGAACAGCTAGCCAGAACTTTAGGGCCTCCGAGTTTATTGATTGCCCGTGTGTTCAATCCTTTTGTGTCGTTTCTCAATCAATCCACTCGATCGCTCTTGCGGTTTGCGGGCATCGAATACGATCTAAGGCATCGCCCGGTTACTCCCGAAGAACTGCAATTAATTATAGCTACTTCCAGCGAATCCAGCGGCTTGGAAGCAGAAAAGCGAGAATTGCTCAACAACGTCTTTGAATTTGGCGAAGTTTGGGTAGAAGAAGTAATGGTGCCGAGGCCTAGCATTGTCGCACTTCCCAAGACGGCAACCTTTCAAACTTTGCTCGACGAAATGGCGATTTCTCACCATTCCCGCTATCCCGTGACGGGAGATTCTTTAGACGACATTATCGGCATTATTGGCTTCAAACAACTTGCGAAACCCTTAGCTGAAGGTTTGCTATCTCCCGACACGCCAATTTTACCTTGGATGGATTCGGTGAGGTTTGTGCCGGAGATGATGCTGCTGGGAGAACTGCTGCCTTTGATGCAGAGTTCGTCGGAAGAAATTGCGATCGTAGTCGATGAATTTGGTGGCATTTCCGGGTTAGTGACATTGCGGGATTTGATAGCCGAAATTATCGGCCGCAGCTACGAGTCACCCGACAGTAAAGAAATTGCTTTGCAAGTATTGGACGATCGCACTTATTTAGTGCAAGCGCAGTTAAATTTAGATGATGTGAATCAAATATTGAATTTGGATTTGCCAGTAACTGACGAATATCAGACAATCGGAGGTTTTCTGAGCTATCAGTTGCAAAGAATGCCGGCTGTGGGAGAAGTTTGGCGCGGCGAAAATGTGGAACTTACGGTTGTTTCTGTGTCCGGGCCGCGGTTGGATCAACTTCAAATTCACTTGTTGGAAGACGCTGCGGGCGATCGAGCTTTAGATAAAGTTGCAGCAGCCGATGGGGAAATTGTGGGGAAAGGGCGAAAGAGTGGCGGGTTGAGTAGTGTGCCAAAATTGTCTCATTAAGATTTTGATGAAAAGGGCGATCGAAATAGCGCAACTTTTTATACCAAATCTGATTTAGCAACCCCGTTTATTCTTTAGTCTCTTAGAGAGGGAGGAGAGTTTATGGAGGAACGTTTTCAACCGCCGAGTCGGAATACTGTTTAAGCATAAGGCACCGGATCTTTCAGCCCCAATTCCTCAAAAGCCGCCAGCCGCAACCGACAAGAATCGCAAACGCCGCAGGCATTTTCCCCGCCTGCGTAGCAAGACCAAGTTTGCTCCCAAGGTACTCCTAATTGGTTGCCTAATTGAATAATTTCTGTCTTTTTAAGTTCGATTAAAGGTGTGATAATATTAATAGCATTTCCTTCTCTGCCCTGCTTTGTTCCTAACCGAAATACTTCCTGCATGGCTTGGATGTAATCGAGGCGGCAGTCGGGATATCCAGAATAATCTAAAGCGTTGACACCGATGTAAATGCGATCGGCTTCTAGAGTTTCTGCGTAGGCGAGGGCAAAGCTGAGAAAGATCGTATTTCTAGCAGGAACGTAGGTAATTGGGATGTTTTGGGACATTTCTCCAAGATTGCGATCGATCGGTAATTCCATCTCATTATCCGTCAATGCCGAACCGCCCCAAAGCGTCAGGTCAAAGTTTACTATCTGATGTGCCTTAACCGCTGCCGAAAGTGCGATCGCCCTTGCTGATTCCAACTCCCGCCGATGTCTTTGCTTGTAGTCAAACGAAATAGCGTAACACTCGCAGCCGTCGGCTTTGGCTTGATACAAAACTGTTGAGGAATCCAGCCCTCCCGACAATAAAATAACTGCTTTCACTTAAAACATCCTTACTCAAATTAACTTTTATATTTATATCAAATTAGTGGCAAATTGACAAGATAGCAATGCGAAATGCTTGGTGAAAGATGTTTTTTTTAACGAACCGCGAAGACTCGAAGTACGCGGAGGAAGAAAAGAGAAGGGACGTTTGTTGATAATTTATACTGCCTGTTTAACTGGTTCCCAGGCAAAGCCTAGGAACCTAGATTTAGAGGCTCTGCCTCGCATTACGGTCAAGAAAATTGGAGCAGTGCCTCCGGATATACGTTACCAGGCAGAGCCTAGTAACGAGTAGAAATAAAATTTATCTTTTGTGGCACAGACCGGAGAGCCTGTTCTTGAGATTGATCCAGGATGTCAGATTTTAATTGCTAATAAATCATCGAGTTCGCGGTAATCGGGCAAAGTTGTATCAATTTTAATCCCCTGCCGCAAAACTGTGCGATCGCCCTGCGGTCTAGATAACAATTCGCTGAAATTCCGCGCCTTAAACAAAATCAAATCAGCAGGTAAACCCACTGCAATTTGTCCTAAATTCGGCAATCCCATTAAATCGGCTGGAGTCTTTGTAACTGCACAGGGCCAGTCTCCATAAGGCCTATCTAAATGAGCGATGCGGACTGCCATATTAAAAACTTCCAAAACATCATGGTCGCCAAATCCGTAAAACGGATCGCGACAATTGTCGCTAGCAACTGCAACGGGAATTCCTGCTGCTTTGATTTCGTGGAACAGTGTCACTCCCCGCCAGCGCGGTGTATGCTGAGATTCTCGGTCTTGCAGGTAAAGGTTGCACATCGGCAAGCTGACAATGCCAATATTTGCTTCCTTGACTAATTCCAGAGTTTCTGTTACTAAATCTGACGGTTGTACGGCTAAACTACAGCAGTGTCCGCAGATTATTTGACTCCCAAATTCATTGCGGATGGCGGTTTTTGCGACTTCCCGCAATGTTACTGAATCTGGATCGTCGTTTTCGTCGGTGTGGAAGTCGAGGTTTAAATTTCGTTCTTTGGCTAAGGCAAAAACTCGATCGAGTTGTTTGTCTAAGTCGGGGTTGATATAGGCAACGCCCCCGAGAATGCCGCCAATTTCAGCAATGCGATCGGCTAATTTTTCGCCGGCGGGTGTCAGGTAATAGTCGAGGGAAACCAGGGAAACTGCTTGCAAGATCAGCCGATCGCCCCATTCGGCTTGCAGCGCTTCAAATACTCCCAAACTAACGGTTCCCTGTTCGCCCGCGCTGTCGATGTGAGTGCGGATGGCCTTGGTTCCGTGGGCGTAGCTGCACTTGAGGCCAAATTCCATTCGCCGGTAAACATCCTCTGCATTCCAGTTTTTTTGGGCATCAGCGCCTACCGCTTCGATCGCGCTGGCAAAAGTTCCATCGGGATTGGGCGATCGTTCCCAAATGTGGCCTTTGTCTAAATGCGTGTGCATATCCACAAAACAAGGCCAAACTAAGCCGCCCTGCAAATCTACAACTGGGATATCTCCAGAGGAGGATACAGGTTTTGTACCTGCTGGGATAATTTGGGCGATCGCCCCTGCTGCAATTTCCAAATCCACCAAACAAAAATTGTTCTCACTCCCTGCTGTCGCCACAGTAGAAGCTGACGGGGCGATCGATTTCATCTCTAGAAGAGACGCGGGCACGCGAGCATTTTTGAGCAAATAATTAGATGTACTTGGCAACATTAATTTTGTGAGTTAGTATTTTCCTAAGAATTTAGCGCTACCGCAAAAACGCTACCGAAAATCATTGTCGGTTGAGCGTCGTTTGTATTGTCGGTAACAAATGCTACCTTCTCAGTCTAACCATTTAGACATAAAATTGTACAGCGCCGATCGATCGGGGGTCGAGCGCCAACAAATCGAGCATCTACAAATAGTGATTTGCAAATAAACCTAGTTTTCGATCTGTTTACAGTGGTGCACTCTACCAGCCCAGCTAATGGTAATGAATTGTGGTCGTTCCACTGCCATTAGCAACTGTACAAATCGTGAAACTGAACCATGCAAAAATTTACAAATTGCCCAGTTTGCAGCTCCCAAAAAATTAGCTTCCTGTACACAGCGGGGACAGCCCGCCAGCCAAAAGAGGCTCCTAAATGGTCAGTTTACGGATGCGAAGATTGTGGCTTAGTATTCGTAAATCCCCGCCCGACATGGGATGAACTGAGCGATTATTACCCTGAGGGCTGGCAGTGCTACAACACATACGTACCAGACGAAGAAGATGTAGTAAAACAAGCCAAAAAACTTAATCAATACCGACACATTCCTATCCCTGTAGGCAAGCGGCTGTTAGACGTGGGATGCGGCGGAGGTTCCATTCTCCAAGTCTTCAAAAAACTCGGAGTTGAGGTAGCGGGAGTTGAACCTAGCTCCTCAGCAGCAGCAGCGGCCCGCGAATGCGGTGTCGATGTTTTCACCGGCACTGTAGAAGAATACGTTGCAGAAAAAGGTACTGACGAAAAGTTTGATGTCATCCTCTGTTCCCACGTTTTGGGAGCAACGCCTTTGCCTGCAGAAACACTCGATTGCATGAGGCAATTGCTGGCTCCAAACGGTTACATTTGGGTGGCTGTACCGAACGCGGACAGCCCATACGCGCGGCAACTAGGCTGGCGCTGGCACAGCACCGATTATCCTTACAATCTGATCGGTTACACTCCAAAAACATTAGCTCTAGCCGGCGAAAAGGCAGGTTTGGCACTTCAGCGCAATTACACTTACTCTTTGCCCGAAGCCCTTCGTCAGTCTATCTGTTTGTGGCAGCGCTATCGGTGGTTTGTACCGCACAAAGTTAGCCGCTTGTTCCTTTCGGACGAACGTGTTGAGCGCATGGCAAAGGAATTGGACTCGCGCGGCGAAGGCGAGGCAATTTTAATGGAATTCTGTCACCCTCAAAGCCTGGATTAAGGGGTTTTGAGCAACAATGTTCGATTCGAGAATATTCGATTTGAGATGAGATCAAACTTCAAAACTCCTGTTTTCTCGATCTCAGTGCGTAATTTTTATCAGGACGGAAATCTTGACCACCAGGTTTTTGAGCAGAAAATTTGGTGACTTTTCACGCAATTTTTCGGAGAGACCGGGTTTCTGAGCCTAAGTCCTGCTTGTATGTGTCAGTCTGCATCTACTTCATGAGAGTGCCCAACAACTAGAAAGAGTTACCATGCAAGAACTGACAAATTGCCCTGTTTGCAATTCACAAAATATCCGTTTCCGCAACAAAGCTGGCACTTCCGATGCCCCTAAAGAACCACTGAAATGGTCGCTTTTTGGCTGTGACGATTGCGGGCTAGGATTTCTCAACCCCCAACCTACATGGGAGGAATTGATTCCATATTATCCCCCAGATTATCTGTGCTACAAGACTCGCGTTGAGGATGAGGAACAAGTAGTTGAAGAAGCAAAGCGACGGGGCGAGTACCGGCACATTCCTATCCCTGTCGGCAAGCGGTTGTTGGACGTGGGATGCGGTGGCGGTTCTTTTCTTCAAGTCTTCAAAAAGCTGGGAGTTGAAGTTAAAGGCGTCGATCCTGGGGTATCGGCTACGGCGGCCGCCCGGGATTGCGGGCTCGATGTTTTTACAGGCACTTTGGAAGAATATATCGCACAAAAGGGTACGGGCGAAAAGTTTGATGTTATCACCTGTTCCCACGTTTTGATGGCAACACCTTCGCCTGCACAAACACTCGACTGCATGAGGCAGTTGCTGGCACCAAACGGTTATATTTGGGTGGCTGTACCGAATGCTGATTGCGAATCAGCGCGCCTGCTGGGCTGGCGATGGCACAGCGCTTATTTCCCTCGCAACATCATACAATTCACTCCCAAAAGTCTGAGTAAAGCTGGAGAAGTTGCTGGTTTGGAAATTCGGCGACAGTCCACTTATTCTTTCCCAGAAGCCCTGGGTTTTTCGATTCGTTTGCGGTTGCGCCATCGCTGGTTTATACCGCACAAAATTTCCAGCCGCTTGCTGTCAGAAAACTATCTCAAGCGGGCAGCGCAGGAATTGGACTCGCGCGGCGAAGGCGAGGCAATTTTAATGGAATTCTGTCACCCACAAAGCCTAGATTAAGGCGTTGCAAGCAAAAATATTCGGTTTGAGATTTGAGATTTGAGATTTGAGATTGACTGCACCTCGGCTGCTGAGAATCTCAAATCTTTTTTTTTCGCATCTGTTAAAACTCCAACCTTGGCGTTTGACCATTGTGCTGCCTTTGGTGTTGGCTATACTGGAAAAGATTAAACTTTGGACTTATATCAAATCCGAGTAAAACCTCCTGTTATCCTGAAACCCAAGCCGAGAAAGGGTTGTGTGTGGGTAGCGCGATTGTTTCAACCAGGGAGGTGTGTACTGTCGGTATGATGAATCACTGTTTCAGATGGCGATTCGGCTTACAACCAACAGCAGCATCTATAGCTAGAGAAAAAAAACTGTGTCAAAACCCAAGCATATAGTTTTAACATCCCACCCCGACAGATCCGGCACCAAACCTCATCCAATTTACTGGGGAGAAATCGATCCCCTGAAACGGGGGCCTGTGATTGGTAGCCTCACCAAATCGTCTCACCGGAATGCGATCGGCACTCATTCGGGTTCCTACTCTGTTTATCGCGCGCTAGCAGTGGCTTCCGGCGCACTCCAAGCAGATCACCGGCCCGATTTTACCAACACCTCTCCGGCCGCACACATCGGGCCGCACCCGAGTTGGGGCGATCGCAATTTAATTGTTTCTCTCGATCCCTTTGGAGGCTTGGTCAGCGAAGTTTATACTTCATTTCTCCAGCAGGGATACGATATTCGACCGACAATTGCGGTCACTAAAGCTCACATTAATATGCCGGAATTGCAAGATGCTATAGCTAAAGGGCGGGTGCAAATTGATGGCAAAATCGTCAAAGCAGGTGGCAATTTAGCAGTAACTAAAATTGCGATCGACCCGGTTTGGTATTTGCCGGGAATTGCTCGGCGGATTGGGGCTCAAGAAAGCGTTCTCCGCCGTGTCCTGTTCGAGCAAACAGGCGGAATGTTCTCGGATTTAGTGACGCGGCCGGACTTACACGTTTTCTTGCCACCAATTGGCGGAACTACGGTTTATATTATTGGCGATGTCGCGAATATTTCTGACCCGGATAAGCAGTTGGCGGTACGTGTACATGATGAATGCAACGGTTCAGATGTCTTCAGTTCCGATATCTGCACTTGTCGCCCTTATTTGGTACACGGGATGGAAATTTGCATCCAAACGGCACAATCAGGCGGTTCTGGGGTAATAGTTTACTTCCGCAAGGAAGGGAGAGCTTTGGGGGAAGTGACTAAGTTTTTGGTGTACAATGCCAGAAAACGGCAGGAAGGCGGCGATCGCGCTGATGCCTATTTTACGCGCACGGAATGTGTTGCGGGAGTTCAAGATATGCGGTTTCAAGAACTAATGCCAGACGTGCTGCACTGGTTGGGTATCTCTCGAATTGACAGTTTAGTTTCTATGAGCGATATGAAATACAATGCGATTATCAATTCTGGCATTCAGGTGGTCGATCGCATCCCCATTCCTGAAGATTGGATTCCCGCAGACGCACAAGTCGAAATTGTCGCCAAAAAAGCCGCCGGCTACTACACGCCTGACCCGGTGCCAGATGCTACAATTCTTGCAGAAGCGATCGGACGCGATTTAGGAGATTAAGAGGGCAAAGACGCGACCGATGGGACGCGAACAATCGCGTCTTTGCTAAACAAAATTTATTGCTGGTTTTTGATCAGTCAGGGTAGGTTATGGCTAATTTGCGTTCTAGTGTGATCGTAAAAACAGATATTTGCGGATATACCGCCAGAGTCAAAAAATTATCTCAGTCGGACTTGAGTAGTTTGTTAAACGAGCATAAAAATTTTGTTTCAGATATTAGCGCCAGAAATGAAGGCAGCGTGATTAAAGGGGAAGGTGATTCATTTTGGATAATTTTTCCCAGCGTCACAGCAGCGGCGGTAGCAGCCATAGAAATGCAGCAAGAATTGAGAGCGCAGCAATCTAGCAAGGCGAACGACGAACGGTTGGCTATTCGCGTGTCGATTACATTAGGAGATGTCTTGCATCAAGATAAAGATATCTTTGGCGATACTGTGAATTTAACAGCGCGCATAGAATCAGTAACTCCGCCGGATGAAATATATTTGTCCCAAGCAGCATGGTTGGCGCTCAACAAAGCAGAAGTGCAAACATCTTTTGTCAATGAGTTTTCTTTGAAAGGGATGAGCGAACCTGAAAAAGTCTACAAAGTTGACCAAAGTTATAAAACGCGAATCATCAAGAATCAAGCAATAATTAAAGCCGACTTGAGAGGTTTTATTGCTTATCAAGAATCTAATTCTATCAAAGATGTGGAATATTTGCTCACCAACTTTGATACTTTTGAAAAAACAATTTGCGAAGAATACGGCGGTACAATTCGCAGTATTGTTGGGGATTCGCATTTGTTGACTTTCCCAGAAGCTCATTCAGCCTTAGCGGCAATGGAAAGTTTGTGCGAGAATTGGAAATTTTTTATTCACGCCAATAAAATACCTTGTGGCTTGTCGGTGGGAGTTGCTAAGGGAAATTTATATATATTTAGGTCTTGCACTTACGGAAAAGATATTAACATAGCCGATCGCTTGGAAGATTTAAGTAAAATAGTATCTCCGGGGACAGAAAGAAATTCGGTGATAGTTTCCGATCAAGTAAAACGCGAAGTCAGCGGATCGAAGTGGGAATATAAGCTGATCAAACTAGATAAAAATGTGATTTTAGATAATCTTTTAGATTACAGTCAGTTTGACTTTTTTCAAGAAAACGATGTTTACCGTTGTTTGGTGGTATGAAGTTGAGAAATATTGAACTTGAGACTGTAGAATATCTGAGAACACCGGTTGCTATTCGCCAAAAGTGCGATCGGCTTTTTGATTTAGCCCGCCAGGACAAACTCCGCTACTTCCGCGTCGATTTATCCCAACTCGACAAAGCAGCAAATTATGTAATTGACACAACGCGCCAACAATATCCCGATTTTAACATTCCCTTTCACAGTCGCTGGCGACATTTTGAAGCTGGCAACTTGTCGCGACTCGCCGAATTGAATGCAGCTTTAGCAGAATTTGCACTCATAGAGCAAGCTAAGATCAAATTTGATTTAGCAATTATCAGCGTTTTGCTCGATGCCGGTGCTGGTGCAGATTGGCAGTATTGTGAACCAGAAACCGGACAGGTTTACCGCCGTTCTGAAGGGTTAGCAATAGCCAGCTTGCGGATGTTTTGTCAAGGTGTTTTTTCCAGCAATCCCGATTTTCCTTGGGAAGCTGATTCTCAGGGACTTTCTCAATTAAAACTAGAAACCTTAGCTGCTGGATTTCAGGTAAGTCGAGAGAATCCGCTAGTTGGTTTAACAGGCAGATTAGAATTATTGCAGGGTTTGGGAAATGCGATTTGCCAGCATCCATTATTATTTGGTAGCGAAAACCCGCGTCCCGGCAATTTGGCAAAATACTTGCTCGACAGTCGGGTTTCTGAAACCAAAACTGTGAAGGCTGGTGATGTGTTGAGCGCTGTTTTGACAGGTTTTGGGGAAATTTGGCCGGGAAGATATGCAATTGGTGGCGTTAATTTAGGGGATGTTTGGCGGCATCGGGCATTACAAGGAGAAAATTTGGGAGATGAATTCGTGCCGTTTCACAAACTCTCGCAGTGGTTGACTTATTCGCTGTTGGAACCGCTGCAAGAACTTGGTTTAGAAGTCGCCGGATTGGATGAGTTAACGGGATTGCCGGAGTACCGCAACGGCGGTTTGTGTTTGGATATTGGGCTGCTGCGGGCAAAAGATTCGGCTATTTTTGAGCAGAGTTACTTGCCGGATTCGGAAGTTATAGTAGAATGGCGATCGCTCACTGTGAATCTTTTAGATAAAATTGCCGCAGCTATTCGAGAAAAGCTGCATTTGAGTGCGGAACAATTGCCGCTGGTGAAGATTTTGCAAGGAGGAACTTGGGCGGCGGGGCGGAAGATTGCCGCCGAATTGAGGGCTGGTGGAGTGCCGCCAATTCAGATTGAAAGTGACGGGACTGTGTTTTAGAGGGAAGAAGGAAGAGAGAAGAGGGAAGAAGCAAGAGGGAAGAAGCAAGAAGGAAGAGGGAAAATTATCCCCTCTTCCAACTTAAAATTCCCAATTCAAACCTGAAAACAATACCTCACACTACACTCCTAACAAGCTGCTTAGCGGCAAGTGCGATATTTGACGTGATAAACTAAACCGCGATGAGCCAAATCGAAGGAGTCAACGGTGGCCATGCCGGCACCGCGGGCTGTCATCGCAGCATTTACTCGCATATTTACACTGTCGCCGCAGCGAGACCAAACATTAGCTAAAGTACCTAACTTATCTCGAACATTGTAGTTAGTTTCGCCGCTGAGATTCCGATTAAAAACTGGGCCGCGCGCTCCAGCGAAAAAGTATTCTGCTCGCAGGTTGCCTGTGGTTCTAGGAGCCACGTAGCCGCGATAATCAGCATCGTAGATAGAAATTTGGTAGCCTTGGGGTACTTTGATGGGAATGCTCAGATTGCAGCTTTTCCGGCTTTCTGTTGAGACATTTCCTTGGGCTGCAAATTTATCAAATAGGATGGTCAGTTCTTGACCGTCGGGGCTGACGCTGACGCTGGCAGAGCGATCGGGGCAACCGCTACCGCCGTAGCTTGCACCTAAAATTTGAACGGCAGGATTAGCCAAGGCGGGGCCGATAGAAGCAGTCATTAATGCCGTAGCTAGCAATAGTTTTACAAACTTCATGGATGTTCTCCTTAATAAGTTCAGTTGTGTGTTAGGAGCACCCTAAAAAAATGGAACTGAATTTAGGTAATGTGTTTTAAACTTGGATATTGCCGCCTTCATGTTGCAAGATGAAAAGCCAGTCAAGCCAAGCTTATAACCTCATGGGCAGTTCCTATTCAGGTTTTTTCGATTAGTGAATTAATCGAAAAAATAGGTTGTATGTTGATACTTCTTAAGATTCATATCGGTTGGTAAAAGTTCCGGAAGGTTTCGGTGCAAAACTCCGGATCTGTGTTATTGGGCTTGGATGGAGCGCGAGACAGCAAAACCAGTGGGGAGGCTTTTGGGCCCGGATCTGCGTTATTAGGAAGAGTGCGGGAAGAAGAGGAAACGAGAGAATGACATATTTGTGTATTTTCAAACCTCGCATACTTAGTGTCGCGCTGGGCGGATGAAAGGCAATTGTCGGAGGGAATTTTATTCGCGGGATATTGGTGTTTTCAATAGGGGTTTGATATAAGTAGTCCCGGACGCAGGGGCGGCAGAAACCGGTTTTTTTTTGCGTCAAGAATGCCTCGATGGCTGATAAGTTAGAATAAAGCCAATTAATTATTCAAAAAAATGAGTGCTAAAGTTACTGTCATCGACCATCCTTTGATACAGCACAAGTTAACTCTAATGCGGCAAACTCAAACGAGCACGGCGAAATTTCGCCAATTGCTGAAAGAGATTGGAATGCTGCTCGCCTATGAAGTGACGCGAGATTTGCCGCTAAAATACGAACTAATAGAAACGCCGATCGCCAAAATGAATGCACCGGTGCTGGCTGCAGAAAAGAAAATTGTTATTATTTCGATTATGCGCGCGGGTCAGGGACTGTTAGATAGTATTTTAGAGCTGATTCCGTCTGCGAGGGTAGGACATATTGGTTTGTACCGCGATCCGACAACTCGCATGGTGATCGAATATTATTTCAAAGTTCCCCAGGATATTGAACAGCGAGATGTTTTAATTGTCGATCCGATGCTGGCTACTGGTAATTCAGCAGTGGCGGCAGTGGATAGGCTGAAAGAAGTTAATCCGAAGTCTATTAAATTTTTGTGTTTGCTGGCGGCACCGGAGGGAGTGGGGCACTTTCACGAACAACATCCTGACGTGCAGATTTATACGGCGGCAGTTGACGAGTGTTTGGACGAGCATGGCTATATTGTACCCGGACTGGGAGATGCGGGCGATCGACTTTACGGCACTATGTGAATTCAATAAAATTGTTTTCTGCTGTATATGTCAATACATTCATTTAAAAAAAAGTTTACTAACATAACTATTGGTTTGATAGTGCCATACAATGTAAATTGTAAGATTTTAATGTCAGGAAAAGCCTATATATAGCAAGGGTTGTAGGATTTTTTTTACATTAAATTCCTAAATCGCATTATCTCAATGTATTTACTGCATCTTATGGGGAAAATCTCTGCCTTTAGTGTAATTAATTGCCAACGGTTAGTTCATAAAATAGATGTATGATCCTAACCGTTTGCGATCGACTACTAACAATTCTTGGACGAGGAAAAAAGAATGGAGACTACAGCACAGAAAGAAGCCCCAACTCACTCTGTTGAGGAAGTGAAAATTCAGAATATCAACAGTTTGGAGTTTGAGCTTTGGGCTAAGGCCGTGAAACGGCAGATGATTGCAGCACTCTCTAAAAAGGGCGCGATTTGACATCTCTGGGTTTTTTGTGCGCCAGTGGTGTTAATTAGATTAACAAAATTTTTGTGTGCATTCTTGTCCGAGAGCGATAAGTGGGGAGGGGAAGAGTTTTGAGATTGCGCTGCTTTCGGAGTTACCGGAGGCGCAAAAGAAAGAATTTTCCTTTTTCCTAGTTTTGGACGTACAGATGGAAGGAAGCCGGGTTTTTTTACGAAAATACTTCTGTTGCAATCGGCAGAAATGGTAAAAAAACCCGGTTTCTTTGTGTCATATCGATTCCGGTTGCACTCCTCATGATGGTTGACTGTTGACTGTTAACTGTTGACTGTGAGTCAAAAAACTGAAAATTGCGTTGATATTTGTTGGCAGCTTCATTCGACTTTACGCCCGACGATGAAGCGCGGATTTGATCTCATTCCGGCGCAGCCGGATTTGATATCAAGAGTGCCTCCGGGACTGTTCTATCTGCCGAATGCTTTCTGCCAGATTACGATCGCTTGTCAACCGCCGCCAGCAAACGCAGACTTCCATCTTGAACCTGCACTGCTTTCACCGTTCCCACAGCAACTCTTTGTTGACCGTTAGCCATCGCTACCTCAATCTTAATCTTGGGGTCAGCCTGCAATCCCAGCCGCCCCCACAGCCACTTGACTTGAGTAGCAGGAAAAGAGCGCACTTCTACATCAGAAAAAGGCGAATTAACCCAACGGCTACCGTCGTAAAAACTCGCTACCTGCACCTGATACCAAACTTGTTCTCCCGCCAATTTTAACTCATTGTTCGGTTCTGGTTCCAGCCACTCAGCGGGATTGACACTGTTAATTAAAGTAGCAGAACCCATAATTTGACTTTTGTGGTCTTCTAGATTTTCAGCCTGAGAAACTGCTTCCTCAAGTTTGTTGACCAAATTCCGAATTCGACTTCTGGTTTCGCTGTCAGTATCTGATTGCTGGTCGAGCCAATTCATCGCCTCGCGAGTTCCGTCTTGAGAAGCTACAATCAGGGCGCCCCAAGCCTTGACATCGGCGTCAGCGGCATTCACTCTCAAGGCGGCGTCTATGCGGTTCCAGATCCGCCCGCCGTCATTTTTGAGGGTTGTGGCTATTTCGTGACTGTTACTCGGATCGGCTTCAAATACTTGCAAAGCTTCAGTCCAGCGGCCGTCGATCAATTCTGCGAGAACTTGTTGACCGGGACTGGCCCAAGATGCGATCGCCTGAGCCCGAGTAATTTTAGCGTGAAATTCGATCGTTTCTAGCTGAGCTTGCGCGACTGCTGGCCAATTTTTGCCAGCTTTCCCCTTCGCCACACGCATAACATTTAATGCTGGAGACCACAGCCCGCTTTTCGCGAGTCGCAGCCCATTTTTGTAAGTCTCGTCATTGAAAGCAATTTCTTCTAAAGAAATCGCCGTTAACTGAACGGGGTTCGGCAAAAATTTGCGCGGGCCAATTTGATAAAGGGTAAATTGTGGCTCTAAACCAACTGTTTGGTCGATCGCCAACTGGGGGTTTTCGCCCTTAACAATTTGCTGCCAATTCGGCGGTTGTCCGGCCGCACTCGCCCACTCCAACAGCGGCATTAAATGATTTTGGCTGGGGTTGTAGCGAACGACTTGTCCGTAGGGAATTTTCCTGTCGCCCCGCATTAGTTTACCGCTAACATTAAACCAAATGCCTGATGCGGGGGGCTTTCCGTCAAAGCGGCGCAGTTCTGTTAGGGGTAACGACTGATTCGAGGCTTGATTGTCAGATGTAGAGTCAGCTAAAGAAGCAATGACAAAAGATTCCGCAGGGCCTTCTACATTCACAGAACTTGCTAACTGAAAATACTGCTCTTTATCGGAACTGCGATCGGGAAGTTGCACTCGCTTGTACACCCGAAGTTCGACAATTTGACGGCAAGGATTTTTGCAAACAGTAGAAGCCTTAACAGTTCTTTCTACCATCACCGGCAATAGCAAATCGGAAATAGAATTATCGCGGGATTGATCGACGGGAAGCGGCAGGGGTTCTCCGGTTACGAATCCCAATTTGCGGACGCTGGCTTTGATTTGATCGAGAGTTTGGATCGAATCTCTGCTACCTGTAGGCAGGCGCGACCATTCCGGCACAAACTGAGAGATCAACCTGTTGCCATTGGGATCGACAATTAGCTGATAACTCAGCCAAGCGCCGCCTCCCATCAAAGCTGTACAGCCACCCAAGATGCTGAGGGCTGTCAAATTAGCTATCAGTCTTTTCCAGGGATATCTGGCGCGAGTTCGGGGAGTAGGTATTGGAAGCTGGGACTCTTGAAGATTTTTGGGGCGTCGGGTTTGGCGCCGCCGTCTTGTCGGAGGAGGAGCAACTTGGCGAGTTTCTGGGGGTTTGGCTCGATTTTTTGAGGGGTTAATTTTGTGTTCCATCATGCCATTTTAGAATTTAGATTTTAGAATTTAGAGTTTAAAATTGCAATAGCCGATCGTACTGCCGACCTATGATATCCCAAGTGTATTGGCTTTCCACGAGCGATCGAGCCCTGACAGAGAGCTCCTGTCTTAGCTGCTGATTTTCAAACAAACTGGCGATCGTCTCAACATACTCCTGAACTTTGTTCGCCCGCAAGGCCCTTATCAGTTGTGGGCCGCCATCGACGGCTAAACCCTCCAAACCTCGATCGCTGGCAACGACGGGGGTTCCCGCAGCCATCGCCTCCAAAGTTTTATTTTTAATCCCAAAACCAATCCGCATCGGCACCACACAAACAGCAGCTTGATGCAAATATTCTGCCACCCTTTGCACCCGGCCTACTACTTGAATTCCGGGAAGTTTCCCCAAGGCGAGCACTTCCGGCACTGGCGAAGCCCCGACTAGGGTGAGGGTGACATCAGGATAGCGCTGCTGCAAATGCGGCAGTATTTGCAAACTGAGAAACCGCGCCGCGTCAATATTGGGCAAATTGTTCATTGCGCCTGCAAAAATTAAGGTGTGTCCTCCCGGATCGATCGACCGATACGGAAATTGAGTTAAATCTACGCCGTTAGGAATTACATCTACGGAAGGTACAAAAAAATCTTGTTTTCCTCGCACCTGAACCGGAGACAACAGTAATTCTAGGAGTTGCTCTCTGTCTGTGGATGTGGTCGCAACAATGCGGGAGAATTTGGAACAGTAGCGTTTTTCGTAGCGGGCAAGTAGCGGTAAATTTAGTCGATCGCGCAGGGGTTTTTCCGAGGTGCCGGTTGCTAACATTTCCCTGCAAGTTCCCCAAACGGAACTGTGAATGTTTGCCACTGTCAGCAGTTTTTGCCGCCATTCGGGACGCACGTAAATCTCGTTAACGCTGTGCTCGCAGGTGACAGCATCGCATTTGCCTGCTGTTACTAATTCGTCTGCCCAATTCTGCATTGCTTGGGAGTAGTTTGAGAGTACGTTGGGAGGTGTACCCGACTGCAAAAATCGACCAAATCTGTGGAATTTTCCTATTATTTTAGAGAACTCCCCCTCAGTTCCCCCCTTATTAAGGGGGGGAGGCAAAAAATCGCCATCGGGTTCTGGATCGAGTCTTAGCCCCCCCTTGGCAAGGGGGGGTTGGGGGGGTGCTTGCGGGTTGGGAAAAACTGCTAATTCTGTGACTTGCTGGCGCAATGTGTCGATTTGTGCATCGGTGACATCGGGCGATCGTACAGTGCCGAGAATTACCTCATGCCGCTGGCTCAAGTATTGTAATAAATTAAACGTCCTCACCTGAGTTCCTCCGCGGCTTGGCGGATAGGGAAAAGTCGAGGAAAGCATCAAAATCTTCATGGGATGTGGAATAAATAAAGTTGCCGCTTGCGCGATAAAATTGATTGATTAAATCTTTTTAACAATCTTCGCACCTATGGACGAATTATCTGTTAAGGCGCTGCTCGAAGACTTGAAAAAGTCCGACGAAAGCGTGCGCGATCGGGCAACTACTGAACTCTGGCGCACTTGGTTTAACCAGAAGGGTGACTATGGGATGCAAATTCTCAGGCGATCGCAAGTTTCGCTGGATGCAGGCGATGTTCACCACGCTTTGGATTTGCTGACGAAACTGATTGCGGAAGCGCCGGATTTTGCTGAAGCTTGGAACCGGCGCGCCGTACTTCACTATACCCAAGGAAATTATAAAAAGTCGATCGACGACTGCCAAATCGTCCTCAAACTGAACCCGGTGCATTTTGGGGCGTTGCACGGTCTAGGTTTGTGCTACGCTGCCTTGGGAGAATACATAAATGCTATTCAAGCTTTTCGTCGCGCTTTGGAAATTCAACCGTTTGCTTTGGTGAATCAAAAGTTAATTCTCGAATGTACGGCTCGTTTGAGTTAAAATCAACTGTGGAGTGAAGGAAGAAGGAAGAAGGAAGTTCGGCAACGGATTATGTAACGGATGTAACGGATGTAACGGATGTCAGTCCGATGGAAGTCGGAAGAAGGAAGAAGGAAGAAAATCAATGGTTTCAGAATTTTTTCGTAATCTCCAATCTCAAATCTCAAATTGTCTAAGTTAGTGCCGAAAATTAGCGTTTGCATTCCTACTTACAATCGAGTGCATCTGCTGGCTTGTGCGATCGCCAGCGTGCTAGATCAAACTTATACAGATTTTGAATTAATTATCTGTGATGACGGTTCCACTGACAACACTCCACTGTTAATGTCGGAATTTGTCGATCGCGGGATTCGCTACATTCGCCACCCGCAGAAGATCGGCAAGAGTAATAATATGCGATCGGGCTTTGCGGCGGCAAGGGGCGAATATTTTATCAAGTTTGACGATGACGATCGCCTGAGCGCGCAATTTTTAGAGCGGACATCTGCTATTTTAGATAAAGACCCCAGCATCGATTTTGTCAGTACAGATCACTGGGTGATCGACATTAACAATTATATTGATGAAAACCAGACGAAACTGAATTCGCAGCGGTGGGGCCGCACCGAGTTGTCGGCTGGAATTATTGAAGATTTGCTCTCCGCAGTTTTTCTCAGACAAAGTTTGCAAATAGGGGCGACTTTGTTTCGGCGCCGCGCCCTGGAAGAAGTCGGATTTCTGCGGCCGAATTTGCAAAATTGCGAAGATAACGATTTGTTTGTGAGACTTGCGATTGCGGGCAAAAAATGCTATTACTTGCCGGAGCTGTTGATGGAGTATCGAGTTCATGCAGGACAGCAAGGAGTCGATCGGGCAATTCCGTATTTAAGCGATAAATTGCGCTATTTGATCGGCTACGAATTTGAGTCGGAGAAGTTGGAAACAGTCAGGCTCAAAAGGATTGCAGAAACTCAATTAGCGCTAGGTTTGCGACTGATTGAGGTGGGCGAAACTGAAAAAGGGCGCCTGATGGTGCGGGCTGGAAAGTCTATTTCTGAGGCGAAAATGTGGGCGGGTTTGGGATTGTCGCTGCTGCCCGTCGAGTGGCGGAGGAGGGCTTTTGCTGCGGTGCGGGAGTTGGTAAAAGGGGAGTTGTGAAGGCGTAGGATTTCTACAGAATACGCGGCGGTTGAAACCGCGTCTATACACACAAAACTCACAAGGCAAGAGTTGAAAAGTCGGGGGTTAAAATCACGTTTATACAGACAAAACCCACCGCAACAAGTTTAAATTCTTGATTTTCTTGAGTCCCCCTCTGCTGAAACGAGGGGCAAGTGTAGACGAGGTTTTAACCGCCGAGTTTTCTGGCGTGTAGCTATACAACCAGAAATTATCCGATTGATATAGCGGGTAGCCACGGAATATCTGTAACGCCTGGGTCGTAGCCAAGTTGTTTGAGTAGTGTGGTAATTTGCCCTCTATGGTGAGTTTGGTGATTGAACATATGTGTCACCAGAACCCAAGTCGGTAGCACGCGGCATTTACCATCTACATTGCTGGTGTACTCAAACGGTTGACTCAACCAGTCAGAATTAAGGTGTCTAGACCATTCTATAATTTGCCGATCCGTTGTCTCCCGTTCTGCTCTCAAAACCTCAAAGTCAGCATACAGTTCTTGACCGATAACGGTACCCGAAAATGGGTGAAGAGTGAAACGACCCATCCATGCTTTGTCCCCATACAGTAAGTGATTCAAAGTGCCATGAATCGACTTAAAAAAGGCACCCATATCCTGTTTGCGCTGTTCATCAGGAATTGCCGAGCAGACCGAATATAGATTTTGATTCATCCAGCAATTGTACTCAGCCATTAGCTGGTAGTAGCTACCGTCGTACATACTCAAAACACAATCACATAGTTTGAACAACTTACATTATACAAATAGGTCTTTCACAATACTCCTGACTCTAATTGGTCTAGATAAATAAACTCAGGAGCTTTAACTCCTGCTTCTTCTCTAATTTTAACCAGTCTAGGCGACTCAAAAAACGCCCTAGCATCTGCGATTGATGTCCACGCGGAGAAATGAACAATTTTGTTGGGTTCATTGTCATACTTCAAGACCTGATAGGAGCGCTCGCCAGCTTCTTTTCGGATGCTTTCAGCACGATCGAATACCTGTTTCCAAGCCTCATAATTTTCTACTTCATGAATAATTAAGACATACTGCATAGTAATCAGATTCTCTGAGCCTCTCAAAACTTCAAGGGTTCGGTTTACTCCTCTTTTTCCTCAGCATTTTCCTCTTTAAATCCCAACCATAAGAGTATTACCTCTTCTACTTCGAGCATTTTCTCGGATGTCAGACTTCCCAATTTGCGTAGAAGCTTTGCATGAGGGATTGTAATCATATTTTGTACGTCAAATACTCCTTCTCGGAGGAACTTATTTTTGACTTTCACCTCAAATCTTGAGCCGCGTAGACTTGTTGTATGTGGCACTAGAGTCGCTAATGCCCGGTCTTGATTTAGAGCAGGAATGCTCACGACCAAACATGGTCTGACTTTCGCAATATAACCTAGAACGACTAACCAGATTTCACCACGATCGGGGCTATTCATATAGGGATTCTTCCTCATCTAACTCTAGAAAAAGTCCCTCAGCATTCAGAACTAAATCCTCATCAGACAGGGGAGGAAAGTCTAAATAAACAGTCCGTTTCAAAATTTCCAATACCAAATCTAACCGCTCTGAGTCTGTTAATCGCTCAAAGGTATTCAAAAGTTCTTCTACTAAAATAGTCATAGCTTTTTCCCTAGACTTGCTTATAGCATAGCACAGGTTTTAAATAGACCCATCTAAAAAGACATAACACCCTGCTCCCCGCAGCACTTTAAGCCTGCGGGGTTATAACCTCGATCGCGCTTTCCACTAAAGTAGTAAACAGTGCCTGATGTAAATAAGTTTTTCCTACATATCGTGTCTATATTTTCTGAAATTCCGACTGTGTGGTTGCAAATTTCCCTCGTGGGAGTCTGGTTGGGTTTGATTTTACTGGTAGCTGAAGGGTTAAATCGCTTTACTTCTGTCGATCCTGAAGTATCGCGGAAGGTGGTGCATATCGGTACTGGAAATGTGATTTTGCTGGCGTGGTGGCTGGAAATACCCGGTTGGGTGGGGATTTCGGCGGGGGTTTTAGCAGGTGCGATCGCCCTAATTTCTTACCAAGTTCCGATTTTGCCGAGTCTTAACAGTATCAACCGCAAGAGTTTGGGGACTTTTTTCTATGCTGTTAGTATCAGCGTTCTCGTGGCTTGGTTTTGGCCGCTGCAACATCAGGAATACGCTGCTTTGGGCATTTTAGTCATGACTTGGGGCGACGGATTGGCTGCTGTCATCGGCCAGAAATACGGCAAACATATTTATCGAGTTTGGGGAATACAGAAGAGTTGGGAAGGTTCTGCAACTATGTATTTGGTGAGTTTTGCTGTTAGCAGTTGGATTTTGCTGGTGGTTCAAGGCAATATTTGGCAAACTTGGGCTGTGTCTGCTGTTGTAGCTTTGGCTGCTGCTACTTTGGAGTCGGTTTCCAAGCTGGGAATTGACAATCTGACCGTGCCGATCGGCAGTGCTGCGATCGCCTTTTTCCTAAATCAATTTTTGATAATTGGTAATGTGTAATCTGAACTTCCCCCCACGGGGCGTTGCTGGATACAGGTATGAATTCAAGATTTCGCAATTGCTATAAGCCCGCTTGAGGGTGAGTTTTGTAACTTCAAGCGAAAAGGTGATTCATACCGTGAATCAGTAACGCCAATTATCAATGGTCTAAGTCTCGTTAAAGCAGGCGACGTGCTTGTAAAATTTGTTGTTGCCATTGCTCGAAAGGGGGGATTTTTGAGCGATCGTCTGCTGGAAACATCGCCCTTATTTGCTCCATAAGCTCGATCGCCAGCGGTACGCCAAGCTGCAATTGTTCCAAGACATCCCGCTGAGCAAAAACGCTTTCCGGTGTTCCTTCTAAAATCAATTTTCCTCGATCCATTACAAACACCCAATCTGCCCAGCGGTAGATGAAATCGAGGTCGTGACTTGCTAAAAGGATAGTGGTTCCGGCGCTGTGAATTTGTTGGAGTAAACCGATTAGTTGTCGGGTGTGACGCGGATCGAGATAAGCGGTAGGTTCATCTAGCAGCAGCAGTTTGGGCTTGAGAACCATGATATCGGCGATGGAAACCCGCTTTTTCTGGCCCAAACTGAGATTGTGAATTGGTTCGCGGGCGAGTTCGCTTAGATCGAATTGCTCGATCGCTTGCTGCACCTGTTGAGCAATTTCGGATTCTCTTAAGCCTAAATTGTACAATCCATAGGAAATATCTTCTTCTACCGTCGAAGCTACTAATTGATGTTCGGGATTTTGAAAGACGAGTCCGATTTGTTGGCGCAGTTGCATCAAAGATTTGCGATCGTAGCGAAAGGGTTCACCTTGCCAGCTAATGATTCCCTGTTGCGGTTGATATAAGCCATTTGCTAACAGAAAAAATGTAGTTTTGCCACAGCCATTTTGACCGATCAGCCCGCACCGTTTCCCAGCGGGGACTTTTAGATTTAAACCCTGAATTGCAACTCGCGAACCGCAGGGATAGGAGTAGGAAGTGCCAGCGAATTCGAGAATCCATTCAGACATATTCGTTATTTTTTATTTTTTATAGCCTTGTTCCCAGGCAGAGCCTGGGAATAAATACCCGGAGGCTATGCCTCCAATTACCGATTACCGATTTCCATTGTATAGCAATCCTTGTAGCATTCGTAAACTTTTTACCCCACCCCAACCCTCCCCGAACCCGAGGGGAGGGAGTAAGAAATTTAAAAAGGATTTAGGATTGCTATATTTGTGTCAGCCTCGATCTGATTTTGACAACTGCCAAAGTTGCATTTCATAACAGAGATGTTGCTCAAAAAGTTGGCCCGCTTCCAATCCTTCAACCACCAACTTCTTGAACCAGCGGCGAAATATCCAGCGCAGAATTTTGTGGACGGGCGGAACTGTTATCGCAATTAAATCTGCAACATAGATCATCGTATTCAGTCCATACCTGCGGAAAGTATCGACATACAAATCGATAGTAGGCAAAATATGAGCGGAAATATCCTCACTTTTTACTAAAGTGAATCCAGCCTGCTTTAATGCTGCATGAAGTTCCGCAACAACATGACAATTAGAGAACATTCCCTCTTTATAATTAGCATCAGATCGCAGCATATCGGCCAGCAAAACGTAACCACCCTGATTGAGGATTTTGGCGGCACCGTTAGCAATATCCACAGCCGACATATACTGGCTACTTTCGCTAAAGAGAATAAGATCGTAGAAATGAGTTGCTTTGAAGTCTTCAAACCTCGTGAGGTGGAAGATTGCCCGATCGCCAGTACACTTAAGAAAGCGCTGCTGTTGAAACGGATCGGGTGCGAGCCCTTCCACTGCAAAACCTCGATCGAGCAAATAAGCCGCATTTCCGCCAATCCCACAGCCCACATCGAGTATCGTATGAGTGCCTTTGGGGATCGCATCCAACAGTTTTACAGTATAAGCTTGCTGAGCGAGGCGCAATCGTGCGATCGTTAGTTCGTCAGCGGGCACAGGTAGGGTTTCCCAATAGCCGTAGTGAAGGTAGGGCGAATCTGTCAGGCCCAAATAGTAATTAAGCGCTGCATTTTGGTAGCGAGTTACTTTGGAAATTTCGATGGATTTTGGCTGCGACATTCGGAAAATTTAGTAAGTTTTAGGATTTCGGGCAGAGTTGAAATTCTTCCCAGCGCTTGCATACTTGTTCATAGCACTCAACAGGAGAAATTGCCAAGTTTTGCAATAAATTGATATCAATCTGACCGTTGGCGATCGACAAAAATATAATTGCTTCCTTGGGTTCGTAGCTAGCAATGATAGAGAGCAAATTTGAAACAGTGTTTTCCTCTATTTCTAGTTGTTGCAAATAAACGGTTGCCTCCAAGTCGGAAATAAATTGCAGATCGTACTTTATAGTATCTACGCTCCAATTCACATAGCCGTTAATGGGAGTATTGATTTTGCAAGCAACCAACCCCCGTCCTCGATGCAAAAAGCCATTCCAAGCAGTATGTCCGATCGGCAAAATATTCTGGTGAATAAACAAGTTTTGCCAGTAGCCAAAACTACCCTGCCAAACACTATCTTCGATTCGCATTTCTTTTCCATTAAAATAATATACGCTTCCGAACCCAGATCGAATTACATCAGCGTTCATCTGTGTTTATCTGCTGATATCTGCGGTTAAAAAACCCCAATCCAATAATTTAAAAAATAATAAACTCACCATCATCCATACCTCGCAGATGAAAAACAACAGGTAAACAAATCGGCGGGCATCCTGACTCAGAGATCCAACGATCTCATTACAGTTGCGGGACAGCGCCGGATTCGCACCGAACTTTCCCCCTTACGTCTGATGTGTGTTTTTCATCAGAGCCGATCGATATACGGGGATATTACCACTATTTGGGATATTTGACAAAAAAGCGTCCGCCTATTCACCAAACTCAATATTTTCATACAAATCGGCCAGCGAAATTTCCACAGCAACAGATGTTAAACTCAGCCGATCGCCCATACAGCTATATTCCGAAAAAATCCACTTATTCGCTTCAGTTTTAGAATATTGTTCAACCCGTAGCCGATATTGGTCGATTAATAAATACTCCTGAAAACTAGGAATACTGCGATAGGCCGCAAACTTTTCATCGCGGTCATAAGCTTTAGTACCTTTAGACAGCACCTCAGCAATCAGCAGAGGATTGGTAATGGTATCCGTCCGTCCAGATTGCAGCTCGATCGGTTTCGCTACCACCATCACATCCGGGTAAGTATAATTATTAAGCTGGGGAATCCACAGCCGCTGATCCGAACTAAAAGTCCGATATGATTTCCCTTTTAACGCCAGTTTCAGCGCAACAACTAAATTAGTGGTAATTTCATTGTGATCCGGTGTGCCGCCAGCCATCAGAACAATCTCCCCATTGATAAATTCATGCCGCTCCTGAGAATTGATTTCCAATTCTAGATATTCCTCAGCCGTGTAGGTTTTGGTTTCAACTGGCGCGATCATATACAACGCTCTCCTTTAATCTACTCATTTTAGTTTATATTGAAAATTTGGCTAATTCAACAGAAAATTAGATTTTAATCATGCTAATAAACAGGCAAGATGCCTGTTCCACAAAGAGGAAATTTTCTGGTGGGGTGGGCAGAAGAACCCACCCCTGAAAGACTTATTGAGAATGTGCAAGATGTGAGTGCGATCGCACTTAACAAACTTACCGCAGCGGAACAAAGTTATAGCCAGTGCTTCCTCCTTGTTTAACTTGCACTAAAATCGGCTTACCAGCCCGATCGCCCGTGGGCAAAAACTTCACATCCTCGCTCGATCCTGCTGCCGAAAAACTCGCATTTCTGAGTGCTTGTTGCAATCCTTCCCGCGTATTGCTTTGCCGCAAGCCAGCGATCACAGCTTGAGTCGCATCAAAACTCATTGCTGTTCGCCAATTTACAATGCCTCCCCAACGCTGGCGGGCATTTTCTGGGAAACGGCTACCGGGATTAGTTTCAGGATGCCAGGGAACGGGCAAAACAAGCCCGTCAACGTCTTTTTGCCCATCTTTTAAAGTTTGAAAGGTATAGAGCGTAGTGCTGCCGTAGAGTGGCAATTTGCCTCGATTCATGCGAGCCAGAGAAATCGCACGGTCAATGCGATCGATGTGGGGTGCTACCATCAATCCTTGTGCACCTTTGCTGACAGCATCGGCCAGGGCATTTTCCGCATTAAAAGAAGGAAGTGAAAAGTCGCAAACAGTGGGAACTAATTTGCCACCAGCAGCAGTAAGAGAAGCAACAAATTCATCTTTAAAGGATATGTTATCCGGTGCTTGGGAGTCATAACAAACCGCAATATTAGTTTGGCGTTCTGTTTTAACTACATATTCTGCTAAGGGAGCTGCCATTACGCTAATATTGGGGACTGTCCGAAATATGTAGCTGCCAAATCCTGAGAGATTATTGGCAAAGCTCGTCGGTGTCACCATTACCAGTTTTTCTTGCTGATATATGGGAGCAGCTTCGAGAGACGCATTGCTAGCGTTGTGTCCAATTACTGCTAGTATATTCCGATCTTCTGTCAATGTCTTTGCAACTTCTCTGACCACTTCTGGACTGTTGTCATCGTTGACAATTTCTACTTGCAGTTTGGCGCCGTTGATGCCACCGCTAGTATTGATTTCATCCTGAGCTTGAGCGACACCTCGAAGGATTTCTTGGGCGACATTGGGGTTGCTACCAATGGGTACGCTGACAGCAATTTTCAAGTAAGAACCATTGCTGGCTCGGGCATTATTCAAATAGATAATGGTTTCCGGGTCGTTGCGATTTTGTTGCAGCGATTTCTCAAAAGATTCGGCGGCCGCTTGGTAATTTCCCTCAGCAAAAGCTTGAACTCCTGCTTGTTTTGCTGCTGTTGTTTGGGAGGCTACCAATATTTGATTTCCCAAACTGATGCGATTGCCGATCGCTCCGGGTGCGCTCGTTGTCGATGTAGATGTAGATGTAGGTGTATTTGAAGTTTTGGCTTTCAATAAACCGGGAAGGAACTTGTATGCGCCCAACCCAATTAAGCCGATGACAATAATAAAAACAATGGGCGGCGGGCTGTTTCTTTTGTTAGTATCTTGATACATGATTTTTTCTCGGTATTTTGATACTGTAATTATTCATTCAACTACTGTTCACGTCAATTCATATAATTCATTAATTAAGTTCATAAAAGTCATATTTGTAATAGCTGTGGCAGGAAGTGCGATCGCCCTTATTCAAATCCGGCCCGCTAAACTAACGAGAATACGGGAATTATCAACAATATTCCTGGAGGCGCGGGTGCTCAGAAACCGGGTTTTTTGCGAAAATACTTCTTTACAGCCCACAGATTCGGTAAAAACCCGGTTATAAAGGTTGTGATGCGTAACTCCCGTTGATATTAACCACCGCCACCGCCACCGCCGCCACCGCCGCCACCACCGCCGCCACCGCCACCGCCGCCACCGCCACCACCGCCACTGTTATTGCTAATGACTGGAATTACTTCTTCGTACTCGCGATGGTAAGAGCAGCTTCCGCAGTGATGGGTAACTTGCTGCTTTCCTGAACGGCTAGTAGTTGCAGGAATCAAAATTTTATAAGTTCGTTTGAGATTTAACTTTGTACACTCAGGGCAGCGTCGATTTGCAATGGATGTGATAATTCCTAAAGCTGGAAAAAGTCCGAACAACATTAGAAAAAAAAGGGTTGCGGGGTCTATGAAAAAGCCTTTTTTTCCAGCAGAAGTTTGAGATGGGTTTCCAGTTTGTTGCCAACCAGGTTGAGGTATATTCAGAATTTGCTGGGGAAATGCAATGTGCACTTCTAATTCTTGTTGGGGTTGAATAGGCTGAGTTGCCACAAACTCAAATGTTTTAGGATCTACTTGACGCGGAACTGCGGCTGTACCAAAATTCGTAAACGAGAGAACTTTCCCTGACAAAGCTTCTGGTAATTGCACCGTAACTTTTCCCGTCTTAATCGGAGCTTTGCGACCCGCTGCAATGGCTTTCCAATAAACTAGAGTATTCTCACCATCTACCTGCAATCCGCCTACCACGCGATATTTGATGACAAAAGTATGTGATTCTGGCGCTTTTAATTGATGTTGCCAACGAATCCAAAGTTCATTGTTTTCAATCCCCGTGCTACTCGGAATTATTTGATTGTTTTCTTGAACGGTGACATCTTTTATTTCATCTACCTTACCTAAAGGAATATAGCGATATCGTTCAGTGTTGTAGTCGGCTGTGAACACATATTTTTGATTTTCCGTAACTAACATATCTCCGTTGGTCTGAACGTCGATTGTGACGTTGATGTTATCCCAGTAAAACGGTAGTTCTTGGGCCCGTGCCTGAGTGACTGTGACCAGAAAGACGGTCAAGGAGGTCATTAAAAAACAAAGTATTTTTTTGAACTTGCCTTTGTTCATAATATAATTCCTACTAGAAATCTCTTGATTACAATCATTCACTAGATTTCTTGTAAGGTCAATTCATAAAAGTCATTACTTTAGTTCATAAAAGTCATTACTTTAGTTCATAAAAGTCATTACTTTAGTTCATAAAAGTCATTATTTTAGTCGGGCAGGGGTTGAAACCCGTACCCCTAAATAGTAACGGAGGACGGGCAGTGCCATTTGCCTACCCCAAAATAATCGATCGCTCCCCTCAAATATAACCATCACCCGATTAATTGTCGAAGGACACGGCAGTGCCGTTTCCCTACCTCAAAATCATCGCTCATCCCAGCGAAATATGTAACCATCGCCCGATTAATTGTATGGACACGGCAGTGCCGTGTCCTAACTGTGGGTTATATCAATATTCCTAATAAATTTAGCGTTGAAATACGACACTTAACAAGCTTAAAATTGTGCAGCCAAACACGGCTTCAAATGTATATCTTCGCGAAGGTTTGTAAGGGTAAGAATTCCAAACGCGCAGTTCTCCATTAAAGCCACGCGACGCTAAACTCAACGAAACTTGACGGTAGTTTTCCAAAGTTCGCTGAAGCAATTGCCCGATTAAAATGCTTAAACTCTGCATTCCCCGCTTCCAAGTGCGGTAGCCACAGCGCGAGTTTTGGGCGATCCAAAGTTCATCGGCGATCGCCAATAAGCTAAAAATAAACCGATACATTAGTAATAGCAGTTCTGTGACCAACTCTGGACAGCGTAATTGTCTGAGAATCTGCAATATTTCGGTAAATGGAACCGTCAAGAGAATGAAATACATACAGCTTGTCGAAGCGAAGGCGCGGGCAAATAGCAAGCTCACTTGATATATTCCAGTGCGACTCACATACAGATAAAAAGTGCCGATGCTAATGCCCCAACCTTGCCAAATATCCCACTGAATTGCTGGGATACGATCGCCCGCAACCGCACCCATCGCCAAAGCAGGCAAACTTGTCAGCAAAAACATCAACGGTAGCGACAGCAACCGCAAATACAGTTTCCCCGGAATACCCGCATAGATGACGATCCAGACAGCCAACCAAACGGCGATCGACAATTGGACGATCGCCCCAGAAACTAGAGACAGAATTAAAAGGGCGATCGCAAATGATAACTTGTGAGATGGCGGCAACCCGCGCAAGCGATTGGTATAAGCCAGACTATCAATCTGATGGTTCATTCCGACGATTTATTATCAGACTGCTGCCGAGATTGCGATCGGCCTTTATACAACCCAATGACGTACCCAACTACGCCAGCCCCCATCGCCGCTTGAGACGCAAACAATAGACTGGCAATTTCTCCGCTAGCCGGCTCAAACAAATGATTAAACCAAGGTTTATAACCCGGTTGAATTTCGGTAATTGCTTTCTTAGCTTGGTCATCGGAACCGCCGTATTTACCCCGCACAAAAACGAGAGGAAACGCTGCTAGAACAATCACAGCGCCAGCCAAAAGCCAATTTTGCCGCGAAGTAGATTGGTGATTTTTTGTAGGTTTTTGATTCACGGCTTATGACTCCTGTCTCAATAATTTCAAAGTTTCCAACTCCGGCTTCCCGTAAGAATGCAGCCAATTCCAAACCAATAGAGTCAGCAATCCCTCACTAATAGCCAGAGGTACTTGAGTAATAGCAAAGATGCCAGCAAACTTGAGAAACGAAGCCATAAAACCGCCACTAGCTGCCGGAAAAGCTAACGCTAATTGAATCGAAGTCGTCACATAAGTGAGCAAATCTCCCAAAGCCGCCGCACAAAAAATTGCCGCCCGCTGGCTACCAGTTCGCAACAGCAATTGATAGATAAAATAGGCAGCGACAGGGCCGACAATCGCCATCGAAAACATATTCGCTCCCAGCGTTGTCAAGCCACCATGCGCTAACAGTAACGTTTGAAACAACAAAACTAAAGCCCCCAGTACAGCCATCACCGAAGGGCCGAACAAAATTGCACCCAAACCCGTACCCGTGGGGTGAGAACAACTGCCCGTTACCGAAGGAATTTTTAAAGCTGAAAGCACAAAAGTAAACGCACCCGCCAAAGCAAGCAATAGTTTAAGTTCCGGGTGTTCTTTTGTAATGCGAGTAATCGATCGCAAACCTACTGCAAAAAAAGGCAACGCCACCATCCACCAAAATGCAGCCCATTGCACCGGCAAAAAACCTTCCGAAATGTGCATAGCTGCGGCGGGCGTTGCCGAACCCAGGACAATATAACAACTCAAGCCAGCCATCAATCCCAAGCTGACCAATTTTCGATTTCTGGCCTTCACGCTGAACCTCGCAGATGAGACTATGTAAATTAACACATCGGCGGGCATCCTGACTCAGAAAGCGGCATGACTCTCATTACAGTTGCGGGACAGCGCCGGACTTGCACCGAACTTTCCCCGTTTCCTCTAACGGCTGCTCCCCATTAGAACCGACTGGTTAGACATAGTTTAGTCGATCGTGTAAGTCTCAGCAAATATTTTACAAAAATTACTTCTGATTAACTAAGTCAAAATTACCTATCATCTTCTCTTCTCTTCCTTCGCTTCTTCGCGGTTCGTTCAATAAATACTATCGCTCAAGAAATCAACTGTATAATATTAGTGAGTTTTGAGGAAACCCGCAATGTTACAGTACAACTTGCCGAGGAACTTGCCCTCCGCCGATGAACTACCAGACTCGGATGAAACGCCTGTGGATAACGAACTGCAAGAGCTAATACCAGGCTTGTTAAAAGCAATATTGCTCATACTTTGGTCAGAACGCATGGACTGGTTTTTTGGCATAGATATGGGTATCTATTATCACCCGGATAAACCTGCCATTGTGCCCGATGCTTTCTTGAGTTTAGGTGTAGAAAGGTTTTATGATGAAGAATTGCGTCCCAGTTACGTGTTGTGGGATGAAAATGTTCTGCCGAGTTTTGTGCTGGAAGTAGTTTCCCCAACTTATCGCAAAGAATACACCACCAAATTGGAGGAATATCAAGCTTTAGGCGTGCTTTATTACGTCATTTATTCTTCCCGCCGCCGTCGTAAACCTCGTTTAGAAGTACACAAGTTAGTCAATGGAAAGTATGAATTACAGCCAGGAAATCCAGTTTGGATGCCAGAAATTGGTTTGGGGATTGGTTGTGAAAGGGGAAGTTATTCTGGGGTGACAAGGGAGTGGTTGTATTGGTATGATGCCGATGGAAAACGTTATCTGACTCCTGAAGAACAGGTGAAAGAATCCACGCAGCGCGCCCAACAGGAAGCCCAGCGCGCCGATCGATTAGCTGAACGTTCCGATCGACTAGCTCAGCGATTGCGGGAGTTGGGGATAGATCCTGATAATTTGAGCTGATGACAATCAAGAGTACCAGACTGACGGACTCTGGACGCTCAGGAACCGGGTTTTTCTACCGAGATCGATCGTCCTCAACGAAAGATTTTCCGGAAAAAACCCGGTTTCTGCATCCAGGAATATATGAATATTTATCGCAAAAATCAGGAAAAATGGGGTTAGATTTGGGAAAAACAGAGAGTTTGACGCCAAACATTGGAATTTAGCTCGAAAATATGAAAATCACGAGAGGTTATTAAATAATGGTCATGGATGTGCGTTCTTACGATGTCATCTGTTTTGGTGATGAAGTTCCAGGAGTTCTAGCTGTTATCTCTGCCTCCAGAGAATATCTTCGCCGAACAAAGCGTTATCCGCGAATTCTACTGATGTCGAAAGCAAGCTTGCAAGAAGGAATTGGCGGGCATTTGGTAAGAGGCGGTCTTGCTTATTTAGATAGAAGTCAGATTAGTGAACAACTTCAACAATCTTTAAAGTTAGATCCCTTTGGTTCACCGGCGACAATCTATAAAGAATTCTTACAAAAATCCGGCGTTAAGGCAATTGCACTTGACCCCCGCAAAGCCAGTGCAGCGCTGAAAGAAATGCTGGTACAAGCTGGGGCAGATCTCCTCAGCAAAGTAGAAATTAAATCAGTCACTAAAGCAGGCCAAAAAATTGCCAGTATAACCACCTCTCAAGGCGTAGTTTATGCCGGGAAGCAATTTATTGATGCCACTGTCAATGCCGAATTAGCTCAAGCTGCTGGTGTGAGAAAGCTGAAGGGATTTGAAACATTTGGTCTGCCTAATTCAGAACTTCCAGTTACCCTAGTTTTTGAAAGCCAAGGACTCAGTGCAAGAGCACTGAAAGAATTCGATTATATGTATCTAAAACGGTTCACAAACCTGGCCGATGCAGAGAGTCAAAAATTTTTGCTGTACGCTGCGGACAAGGATGCCCAACTAGCAGAAGAACTCCGGCGGGAAATGAAAGACACTAAAGGCAATCTCAAAACTCTGTGGGCGGGTAACGATTACATCGATGTTCGTTCGCCTGCTCTGTCTGTAGCTTACCACTCCTTTAGGGGAATAAAACTATCTTTTCGTGAAAGCGGCGTAATTTTAGATGAGGGAAATATAGCCATACTTCCAAATGACAGACTTTCGTGGAATGCGCTTTTATTTGCCGTCAGCGGCAGCGAAGCGGAAGCCTTAGCTAGAAGCGGGAGCAAACCCACGGCTAATATGCAAAGAGAGATGTTATTTGTTACAACTTGGCTGAGGAGTTTGGGGGCTACTTCTGTTACTTATGCCTCAGAACTTTATATCAGACACGCTGGCAATGTGACGGGAGTTGTAGAACCTTTAACCGGCGCACAAATGCTGTTAGGTGGCGTACCTGCTAATGAAGCCCTGGCAACATTTAGCTATCATTTTGATGTCCGCGGAGGCATCCCGGGTATTGGCGAGAAAGCAAACAGTCTAGGATGGTTTAAAAGTCTGAGTTTTAAACACCCTATCTTTAATGTTGGCATCCGCCACGCATTAATTAAAAACGTTCCTAACCTGGCAGTGGTCAGTCCCTGTTCTGGATTTGAAGGGTTGGCTTGTTCGGTTGGCAGAATTGTGGAATTCAACGCGGCAGTTGGTCAAGGTGTGGGTATCGCTGCGGTTAATGCCCTTCTAAATAACAAAAATCTAGCCGATGTATCTAACCGAGAAGTGAGACAAGTTCTCGCTGAAACAGGCCAGTTACCTAAAATTTTTGGAGCTCCAAATACTGGTGATGCAATGCTATTGGCGCAATTCGAGACTCTTGCCAGTTCGGATGCTATTGCGTAATATAAATTCCGGTTGCAGTCCTCATGATTGTTGACTGTTGGCTGTTGACTGTTGACTGTTGACTGTTGGCTGTTGGCTTTTGACTAAAATTATGCTTTCGGGACAACGGACTGTTTGGAAATTGGAACAAATACCGATGCAACCGGGAACGATTTAATAGCAACTTCAATAAACAATTCAGTAGTAGGTTGGGCAGGTGGAACGAAACTAAACCCAAAAATTTTTAGCAAGAAATGAGTGAAATTGCTATTAATATTATGTCCCTTCGATCGGCAACAATCACGTTGGTTTGTAGTGAGGAATTTAATCCTCATAAAATTCTGAGTACTTCCGCCGTCACTACAAACTTATAACGGTGATTTTACCGGAAATTATATAATACCTCGATCGCCTGCACCGAATTATTGTGCTGCGCGGCACTAACCGGGGAAACAATTTTTCAACTGGAGACTTCGCTTGATTTTTCCAGCTTGGTTTCCCGCACAAACAAGAAAAGCGGGAAAGCACATGAAAACGAAACAAGCACACCCAGAAGTATGTACAGCCCTACAAAACTTATATCCAATCGTTTTGACTCAGCGTACATCCAAGTGCTTCCTGCTACAGTTGCGATAAACAAATCTAAACTTACCGATTTCGCAGCAAGATTAGCCGAACTATCGTTTATAAAGTCGAGCAAGCCAGCATTGCTAAAAAACTGCAAGTTATAGTACCAAGGCAGCACAAGACCCAGAATTGCTAGGATGAGATAAATGATTCGCTTAACGCTCATAATTACCCTACCTCTTCGTCATCAACTGTATTAGCCTACTCGCTAACAACCCATCCTTACTTCTTCTTCGGGCAGTTCGGATGAAGGCCTCCCTGCAAACAAATGTAAGCAATTTGACTTTTATCTAAATTCTTAGCCTCCGCAAAATCAACTCCTAGGAATCGACCGGATTTACTACCAGTCGGATTTTGAATAAATTGATCCGAAGCGGTTTTCCCCAGAAACACAGCGCCTTTAAAATTCGCTCCCGCTAAATTCGCGCCCCTAAAATCAACCGAACTCACCTCCGCATTCCGAAAATTCGCATTTTCCAACCGAGCATCTTTTAAATTCACGTTGGCGAGTTTAGTCGAACTCAAATCGGCATTTTGTAAGTTCGCGCCGCCCAAATCAGCACCGGACAAATCAGCACCTTGCCATTCCGATTTAGACAAATTTGTCAAGGACAACTGAGCGCCTTGAGCCTTCACTTTGGCCAAACGTGCACCTGACAAATCTGCTCCTGACAAATTCGCGCTTCCTATATCTGCTCCGGTAAAACTTGCATTTTTTAACAGTGCTTCCTGTAAATTTGCTCCAATTAAAATAGCACTGCTGAAATTAGCTCCATTCAAATTGCCGTTTGACAAATTAGCTTTGTTCATGACAGCGCGCACAAAAGTAGTGCGGTTCATTACAGCACTGTTCAAAGACGCCCCGGTCAAATTTACTCCTTCCAAATTAGCGCCGCTCAAGTCAGAAATCCAATCGTCAAATGTACTCGGACGCCTGTCTTCGCCGGTGCCGTAAAAGCGAGCGCCCTGCAAGCTGGCATTGGTTAAATTGGCATTTTTAAGCTTAATTCCCGACAAGTCAACTTTGTTTAAAACTAAAGTAAACTGAGATGGGCCGGCAGGACTTTGAGCTAAATCCGTGCGGCTCAGATCCGCGCCGTTGAGTTGGCTGCTATACACTGTGAGAATTTTGCCGATCGCCCTTTGTACTGTTCGCTGGCGGGCGGCCGCTAACTCGCGTTCCGGGGCCTTGCCGCCAAAGCGCAGGGAATCGAGGTCGTTGCTGAGGGCTTGATTCAACCGCTGCAACTCAGGCAAAGCTTTCGGCCCGCTACTGACTAAAGCTTGCTGGATCGCGTCCAACATGGCGCGGTTGTCTTCTTGAGCTAGCAAATCCGCTAGCAGGGGTACGGCGCGGGAGTCTTCCACCGCCCCCAAAGCCAAAATAGCCGATCGCCTGCCGGATGCCCCGCTAGCCGATGTGGGAGACAATTTGCTAACTAAAGCTACAAATAATTCGTCGTTCCGCTGCCGGGAATCCCGCATATTTGCTTGACTTTGAGTGTAGATGAGAGTGCCGACAAACAAAGTTAAAATCAATCCCGCGCTGCCGACGGTAACTATCACTAAAGTTGTGCCTGGGTGTTGGCGCATCCAATTCCACAAACTGGCATTTGTTTTCAGGCCGCTTTGTGGAGTCACAACCAAAGCCGCAATCTGCGCGTCTTCCTCAGTCCAATCTGGACTCTTGACAGGATCGGCAGACAGTTGATTCGATCGAGCATTGACCACCAAAGTATTCGCGAGGCGATCGTGTCCCGCTTGCCGTTTGTAGCGCCATGCAAAAGCCCCGTCTGCGAGCACTGCCAAGCCGCCCAGCCCCCCTAAAATCAGCAAATCTGGAAACGCACCGCTCAAGCGCCAAATGCCGTAAGCGACGCCCAGAGGCACTCCCCAGCGCCCCAAACTTTCGCGAATTAGCACCGGCCCAAAACCCGGAGGAGTACCCGACGCTGTGACAACTTTGACCCCGAACCAGCGTTTGGGCATAGTTTGACCGGTTCTGGCGAGCAAAAACAGTTGCCACCCCGCTAAAACTGCCGGTGCCAGCAGCGCCCCTGACCAGAATAGATTAGTTAGGGGTGCGACTCTGGGGCTGCGATCGCGCACGGGTATGCCCAAGGTACGGGCGACGGTTTCGGATGCTGCTGCTACTGAGGAATTGAGCGGCACGGTTTGAGATTCCCTGTTGACCAATGCCCCGATACTGAAGGGAACGAGGGCGCTGGCCGCAATTAACGAAATTTCCACTGCCCAAGCGCCGCACCTGCGAACCAGCAGTGGCATTTGCTTGGATTGTGTTTGCCAAGACGGATCGGGTTGATTGAGCCCGCTGGGCGCGGTGGGGTTAGCCATATTTAGAAATTCCTATTATTTGTCGTTAGTATTTGAGGACTGGGGGGAAATTGCCAATTTATACGCTATGTAGATTAGCACTCCCAGAACGGCAAGAGTCATCAGCGCCGAAATTAGCTGTACGATGCTATTGAAGACTGTCAGGATAATTATCGCTCCGACGGCAAAGGCTGCTACCTGTCCCGGTTTAGGGAGTCTTTGAAACTTGTCCAGTAATTGATTGTATAAGGTTCCGACGGCCTGATAGCTGCCTGGATTTTGTGTGATGAGCGGCGATCGTTCTAGTTTAGCTTTTAGTTCTCCGATCGCTTGCTGCCAATTGAAGTTATTTTGAGGATTCATAAAAAAATTCCGAAGTTATTTTAGATTAATGTGTTTGGAACAGCCGTTATCCCCTACCGTCAAAGAACTAGAACCAAATGTCATTGTGTGAGGAAACATGAAGATCAATTATCCGGGCGATCGCGGCAAACTGTGGTTTAGCCCGATCGTGACCGTAGCCTTGGCAATGATTTTAGCGGATGCCGGTGCCCTTCGGAGCCAACCGCTACAAATTGCTCCGGGATTTCCCGAACCGCTGGGAGTTTCTGGAGTTTCCGGCGGCCCGAACAATAGCGGCGACTGCGGTTTTGTCTCCCAAGGGCCGAACCACGTCATCGAAGTAACGCAGGATTTGCCTTACTGGCGGATTGCAGTACAAACCGCTGGAGCTCCGAGTTTGATGATTCAGGGGCCGAGGGGGCGTTTCTGTGTGCTGCCGGCGAATGCTGCTGCGGGGAATGTAGAATTTTCTGGTTATGGGGACAAGGGGACTTATGTTATTTTTGTGGGCGATCGATCTCAAGCTCAACACCCTTACTCTCTGTCTATTTCTCAGAAGCGAAACTAAAGTTATACCAATACTGAAAAGTCATGCAAGGTCTGAGTGAATTTATCAACAAGGCGATGCAAGAGTGGAAAATACCCGGGCTGGCGATCGCAATCGTTAAAGATAGCCAAATAATTTTTTGTGAAGGCTTTGGAAAGCGAGATGTAGAACAAAATTTAATTGTTACACCGCAAACTCTCTTTGCGATCGGTTCTTGTACGAAACCTTTTACCACAATGGCGATGGGTATTTTGGCAGACCGCGGCAAATTAGACTGGGATCGACCTGTCAGAAATTATCTGCCCACTTTTAAACTTTATGACTTCTATGCAACCGAACGTATGACACCCCGCGACCTCGTGACTCATCGGTCTGGCTTACCCCGTCACGATGCTATGTGGTATAAAAGTCCCTTCACCCGTAAAGAAATATTCGATCGCTTACAATATCTCGAACCCACTCACGAATTGCGTACTGTTTTTCAGTATCAAAGTTTGATGTACATGACCGCTGGCTACTTGGTTGGTGAAATTGCAGAGAGTAGCTGGGAAGAATTTGTGCAACAGGAAATTTTTAATCCTTTAGAAATGAGAGATAGTAATTTCTCTGTAGAGACATCCCAACAAGCTGATGATTTTGCACTTCCTTATCAAGAAAAATCCGACAAAGTTGAGAGATTACCCTTTTGTAATGTCGATGTTAGCGGCCCAGCCGGTTCGATAAATTCCAACGTTGCTGATATGGCTAAGTGGCTTTTACTCCATCTCGATCGGGGTAAGTATGGCGAGAAACAAATTATCTCGCCAAGTAATCTGAGCGAGATGCACGCTCCACAAATCGCGATCGGTCAACCGCTGGAATATAATGAACTTTTTTATTATTTTTATGGTTTGGGATGGGGTATTACCTCTTACCGAGGTCATAATTTAATTCAGCATGGCGGTAATATTGATGGATTTTCTGCACTGACAACTTTGCTGCCTCAAGACAATATTGGTATAGTAGTTCTGACTAATATGGCTCTAAACTCAGTACCAGATACTGTGACTTATTATATATGCGATCGCTGGCTCGGTCTAGACGAAGCTCCTTGGAATCAACGAATGAAGGAAAAATATGCTCAAAGCAAAGAATCTACTGCAAAAGCCAAAGAGCAAATAGCCGTTGACTCTCGTAAAACAGGAACCCAGCCTTCTCATCCTCTAGAAGATTACACAGGTTATTTTGAGCATCCAGCATACGGAATCTTATCAATTGAAATTAATGACGAGCGTTTGACAGCAACTCATAATTCAATTATTTATAAATTAGAACATTACCACTATGACATTTTTGTTGAATCTGAGTTGTGCGATCGACCAGAACTTATATCTTTCTTAACTGATACCAAAGGCAATATTGCTAGCCTTAGCTTTCCCCTAGAACCGACTGTGAAAGAGATTTTATTTACCCGGATGCCTGAGAGTAAATCTCATTAATTCGGGCAGCAGCGTAGAGGCACACCCCGAACAGAGCCCAATTTCTGATTTAATTAACCACCTCAAATGCTGCACACCTCCTCAGCCACAGCGGTCAACTTTGTAGTGAGGACTTCAGTCCTCAAAGCCTGATTTGTTCTCTAACCCACTTACGAAACAATCTGAGAGTTTGACTTGTACCCGCCGTTTGACTTTGTTCGCAATATTGGGAAATAGCTTCAATAATTGGCAAATTGGGAAATGTTGGACTAATTGCAGATTCAACATATTTCCCATCTTCAAGCAAATTAATCATCAGCTTGTTATTTTCATAGCGCCAGATTTCAGGGACTCCCAAAGCTTCGTAAGCATCGAGTTGACTTTTGGAAGTTATATCGACTTCAATTGCTAAGTCAGGCGGCGGATCGACAGTTAAGTCTATCCGCTTTTTCCCAATCATTAGAGCATAATTCTGAATGTAAAAACATTCATCAGGCTCAATTCCTTGTAACATACTTTTTCGCCTGAAAGTCGTCGAACCAAATGGTTCAAAGTCGATTTCTAGTTCCTCAAACAGAATTTTCACTAAATAGCCAATAATGATTTTAGCTTTCTCATGTTCTGGTAGTGGCATCCTAATCTCCAAAGTTCCTTGACTGTAAGCTATTCTAGAGCCACGGTGTTCTCCCAACTCTTCTAAAATTGCTTCAAATTCCTGCCAGTTGACATCATGGAACAGCACTCTATGTCCTGGGGGTACACTGATTTGCCTTAATTGCAGCGTTACCATTTCAACCTCCGATTTATTTAAGTTATAGAGCTAAAAACCTTCTCCACAGTCAGATTAAGTTCTCCGAAGGCAGACGAAATAATCGTATCGCCCTCTCGGAACTGGCTAACCTGGTACTCCCCATCAACCACCTGGTAAATCGAGACAGTAGGCTGTTTGGGATTACCGATGAACCGCCGGCCACCCAAAGCAGCATAGTCAACAACCCAGTATTCCGGGATACCCAATCTTTCATACTCAGCCACTTTTACCAGGTAATCATCTTGCCAGTTAGTGCTAACTACTTCGACAACAAGCTTGACAGAGCTACCTTGAGAAATAACTGATGATTTTTTCCAGACTGGCTCTGAAATTAAGGCTGTTTTGTCTAAGACTATGATATCAGGCTGGTAGCCCGTGGTCGTTTCGGGAGGTCTGACAAAATAAGTTGAAGGTGTTACATAAGGAAGATTTAAACTGTCAATTTCTACATTAATTTTACGCGCCAGAAAATCTGTAACTTCCTCATGGTCGCCATTTGGCTTCATCTCAACTATTACTCCATTGCGTAGCTCAAAACGTCCTTTTCCATCTGAATACCATTCTAAAAACTCTTCAAATGTTATCGATTTGATTATGGTTTGAATCATGGAAAAATCTCCGTTCATATAGCCATCAATAGTTCGTAGTGAGGACTTTAGTCCTCGAATAGAGTCAATAAAAACTCAATTCCTTACTACAAACAAATTTTTAATAGGAATTAACAGAACATGATATCACATATTAATTAGGTAGGTGTAATAATGTCAGCTATAACCCCGAGTTCTGAAACAAGGGGGGGTTCTGAGTCTGATGTTTTAATTTTTTGCTGCGTGTAAAGTTCCCTAAATTTGCGCTGCTGCTCGTTGTGATCTACGATCGGAGAGGGATAATGAAGAAGTCGGCGTTCTAAAGAAGAAATATTTCCTGTTAGCAAAAATTTAGTATCAACGCGCCGCAATTCTGGAACCCAGTGCCGAATATATTCCCCTTCCGGGTCGAATTTTTGAGCTTGAGTCGCCGGATTGAATATTCGCAAAGGTTTGGGGTCCATACCGCTCGATGCGCTCCACTGCCAGCCGCCGTTATTAGCACAAAGATCGCCGTCTATCAATTTTTGCATGAAGTATTTTTCACCCCACTGCCAGTTAATAATTAAATCTTTGGTGAGGAAGCTGGCGACTATCATGCGGCAGCGATTGTGCATCCAACCTGTCTGATTTAACTGCCGCATTGCCGCATCAATAATAGGATAGCCAGTTTTGCCTCGACACCAAGCTTGAAAAAGCTTTTCATCGTTCTCCCAAGGAAAGTCTTTGAATGCTTGACGGTAGGGGCCGTCTGCTAATTCTGGGAAGTTATACATGGCGTGTTGGTAAAATTCCCGCCACGCTATTTCCTGTTGCCAAGTGCGGATGCTTGTGTACGCTTCTTCGCTGTGGCAAGTGTCCATTACTATCTGGGTAGCTTGCCAAACCGTGCGGATGCCAATTGCACCAAATTTGAGGGCTGCGCTGAGTTGGGATGTACCGTTAGTTGCGGGGGAATTGCGCTGTTCTTGATATTGGTAAATTGCCCGATCGCAAAATTCTTCTAATTTTTGTTGCGCTGCATCTTCTCCGGGTTCTATTACTAATGGATTTTCCCAAATAAACCCCAAACTAGAAGCAGTTGGCACTGTTTCCACTGCACCTGCTTCGTTTGCCAGCTCTTGTTCTTCTGCCGTTAATCCAGTCATTAATTCCAGATAAGTTATCGGCAGTGTCTCTACTGGTTGGGCTTTGGGTTTACTGTTCCATTTTTTCCAAAATGGTGTATAAATTGTGTAGGGAGTCTTTGTACCGCTGCGAATTTCATCTGGGGCGTGCAGGACTTGATCCCAAAAATTTTGAACTTTAATTCCTGCTTGTTGGAGGGCGTTTGATACAGACAGATCGCGCTGTTTCGCGTAGGGTTCTACATCCCAGTTCCAAAATACTGCTTTGGCATTTATCGCTATTGCTAGTTTCGGTATTCCTAGACTCGGGTCATCTTGAATTATCAGCAATTGGCTGCCTACTTCCCTGTAACGCGAGGAGAGTTTTTGCAAGCAGCCGATCATGTATGTGACTCTTGCTGGGGCTACGTCATCCCGATTGAGGATATTGCGATCGAGACAAAAAATCCCGACTACTTTCGCGCTTTGCTGGCGCGCTGCGGCCAGTCCGATATTGTCAGAAATACGCAAGTCGCGGCGGTGCCAAAATAAAATTAGATCGGACATTCGATTTTAGATTTTAGATTTTAGATTTTCCAGTCCTGGACACACGCGGGGTAAAAAACCCGGTTCCTAAGTTAAGATTTATCGCTTTGATGCACGATCTTTATAAGAAACCGGGTTTTTTTAGTCAGTCCTATTTAAGTCAAAAATGGACGGGCTAAGAAAAAGCTAGAAATTGATTTCGCGTCAATTGGTTCCCCAGCTAAAATAGCTTTTTCTAATTCTTCAGGGGTGAATAAAACTGTTTCAAGGTCTTCATCATCGTCTTGTGCGGGTGGCTTTTCCAGTTTTTCCAAATCTTGGGCTAAAAAAGCATAAATGATTTCGTCGGAATAACCGGGGGCAAGAAAAAATTGCCCTAATTTCTGCCATTTTCCGGCCCGATATCCGGTTTCTTCTTCAATTTCGCGTTTGATTGTTTCGGCGGGGCTTTCATTGATTTCGACTGTACCTGCGGGAAATTCTAAAATTCGCCCTTTGGTGGCAAAGCGGTATTGGCGTACCAAGACGAGTTTACCTTCGGGTGTGACGGGAACTGCAAGTGCTCCGCCCGGGTGGCGAATACATTCCCACTCGCCTTCGGAACCGTTGGGAAGACGGAGGGTGGCTACGTCAAAGTTAAATTTGCGCCCTTGGTAAAATAGGCGTTGTTTGAGGAGTTGGGGTAGTTCTTGACCGAGCGACATAAGGGAGAAGCGAATAATGTTTGAGTGCACCGATTTAAGACATCATAGGCGATCTCATACGATTTTAGATTTGAGATTTGAGATTTTAGGTTGGGAATGACCGATAACTATCACAGTTTGGACCTTACCTACGGTTGCATTTTTTTTTACTGGTACGATGCGTGAATTTTGCTCCATTTTTACAAGGGCAATTTTTGCACTCCGGAACAGTCTGCGGTTTGCAGGAGTTGGACGATCGCACTTTTCGTCACCGGATGCACCCAATCCGGGGCAATTTCTGCTAAAGGTACTAATACAAAAGCTCTTTCGGTCATCCGGGGATGAGGCAAAGTCAGTGTCGGAGTTTCTAGGATTAAATTGTCGTACAGCAGCAAATCTAGGTCGAGGGTTCTCGGCCCCCATTTTTCTCGGCGAATTCGATTAAACTTTCTCTCGATTTCTAATAATTTTGCTAGCAATTGTTCTGGTTGTAGTGCAACTTCTAGGATGGCGCAGGCGTTGATGTAATCGGGTTGCGGCGGGCCAACGGGGGCAGTTTGATACCAGCTTGAATGAGATTTTACGGCTATTCCTGGGGTGTTGTTGAGGGTTGCGATCGCGCTAGAGAGTGTGGCGAGGGAGTCGCCTAAGTTGCTACCGAGGGCGATCGCACATTTTGTTGATTTCATAAAGAAGGAAGAGGGAAGTTCGGCAACGGATTGTGTAACGGATTTAACGGATTTAAAGGAAAAGGAAGACGGAAAAGGGAAGAGCCAGGCGGGGCGGGTTTATCGATATCCTTTGATACCTAAACAGATTTCGGGTTAAACCCGCCCATACAAGTTGTATTTTTGCGAAAATTTCCCGCTAAATGCTGCATTTTGGGCGCATTATGATAACACAAAATATTATTTTAATCTAAGTTTAACTGGCTGTTAAATTTTATTGACTATCATTGACAAGTGTTAGTATTTAGTTTAGAACATAATGAATTTGTACCTACGCTTATTGTCGGCTGTCATTCTAGCAATTATCAGTTTAACAGCAAGTATATCGATAGCTTTGGCTGAAACCAAAGAGCGCTACCTTACCTTAGATGCGGACGGCAGTCAATCTTTTGCGAGTTTAGTGCAGCAGGCGGAAGATTTAGCGAAAGAGTCGATCGCCCGCGAGTTTCAAGAAAATCCGGCATTAACAGAAGTTACAATCATCATTACAGCCGATCGCAGCCGACAAAGAGTTCCAGTTTTGCGATCGAGAGTATCGCGCCGTGACTGGCAGAAAGATGCGAGAATCGAACAGTGGACTAGATATTTTGCGGATGCTAAATTGCTGCTGGGATTCAGAGACGGCAATACTTCGCGCGCAAATTCTGGGTTCTCGCAAGTGATTAATGCACCTGCGCCTAGTCGATCGACATCCCGAGAAAATGATCCGGGTTTTCGAGATGATTAAAATATTGGTAATGGGCCATTGGGCATGGGGCATCGGGCATCGGGCATTGGTAACAAATAACAAATAACAAATAACCAACAGCACGACACGGAAATCACGGATACACGGATAGATATTTTTCCCTGAGTCTCTCTCTATTCCCAATTACCAGTTGCCAATTACAATGTTTAACTTTTTATTAACCTAAATATCTCCCTATTTTAATTAATCTTCAGGTTAAGTTCCCTTAATTTAACAGTGATAGAGTTTCATACGGAATCATCAGATTACGGAAGTTGGGCTGAACAGGAATTTATGTCTAAAATAACTCGCCGACAACTGTTAATTTTCTTCGGCAGCAGTGCCGCTACCACTGTGCTTGCCCCTCAAGTAACTAAAACACTATTCGGCATCAATTCCACCTCGGCCGAAGCTGTAGTTTCGCTATCTTTCACTCCTGTAAGACTTCCCCACCCGCTGCCAATTTATCGAGAACTGCCCAGCTTCATGGCGATGGCGCCGGGGGGACAGGGAAGCGTGATGGCGGCCTCACAGGAGACTAGATTAACGAGTTACAGCGTTGTTGACGATGTGGTTGTGCCGCCGGAATACGAACGTTACGTGATTCTCCGCTGGGGTGATCGAGTTTTTCCCGATCCGGCAGACTATTTCGGCTACAACAACGACTACACGGGCTTTGTAGGCATTCGCGGCAGCAATGACGACGGTTATCTCTGGGTTAACCACGAGTACGTATCCTTCCCGATGTCGAAAGTGGCGCCGGAAGCGCCGTCCGATCTGGCACCTTTTCCAAGCACCGATCGCGCCGTCCTCGGTATAGACTTATCGGTAAAGAATCAGGCTACCCTCGGCGAATTTCTGTACAATCTCGGTGGTTCGATCGTCCGCATCACCAAACAAGCCAACGGCAGATTTCAGGCGATCGCCGGCGACTCC
This sequence comes from Microcoleus sp. B3-A4, assembly GCF_036705385.1. NCBI lineage: Bacteria > Bacillati > Cyanobacteriota > Cyanophyceae > Oscillatoriales > Microcoleaceae > Microcoleus > Microcoleus sp. B3-A4. Next base: position 58,113 of record NZ_JAUBUI010000034.1, read on the forward strand.
CTCAACCGCCGTATTCACGGACTTTCCGGCCTCGGCATCAACAGCCAGCGTACCGACAAATACAAAGATGTCACCTCCTGGGGAACCAGACAAGGCGACGACAACTACCTCATCGGCACGGGTCCAGCAGCTACCCAAGTCTTCGCGCAAGTCAACAGCGACGGACTCGGCAACCGAATCATCGGTACAGCCTACAACTGTTCCGGCGGCACAAGCCCTTGGGGCACAATCCTCTCCGCCGAAGAAAACTTCCAAGGTAGCGAACTATTCTTCGTCGGAGTTCAGGAAAATATCAAACCCAACGGCGGCCAAACCAGCTACGCCAAGGGCACTATCGGTGAGGAATTCGGCTTAGTCGGCGAAAAATACGGCTGGATGGTAGAAGTCGATCCCCTAGATCCGAGTTTCCGCCCCCGCAAACACACTTGGTTGGGCCGTTTCCGCCACGAAAACGTCGCCATTCGCGCCGAAGCGGGTCGCAGATTAGTAGTGTACATGGGGGACGATCGGCGGGGCGGACACACCTGGAAATTTGTCAGCAACGGCACTGTAACAAATCCCGCAGATAAAACCAACAGCCGGTTATTTGAAGACGGCGTTTTGTACGTTGCCCAATACAACCGCAACGGTGCGGGAAGATGGCTGCCGCTGGCATTAAATAGCCCGACAAACCCGGTGCGTCCTTCTAAAGTTGGCGAAGCGGAATTGGCAAGTTTTGGCAAGGCTCAAAGAGATGCAAATACTCGCTTGCCCAAACGCGCCGGAATTGCCGGTCAAACCGAAGACGGCGGTTCTTTTGTAGTAGATACAACCAATGAAGCAACAGCACTTCCGGGCTACCAAAATAAAACTCTGGCTAATTTCTACAGCAGCCAAGGTGCGGTTTTAGTTGATGCTTTCTTAGCTGCTAATTTGATTGGTGGCACTCCGACGGCGCGGCCGGAAGATTTGGAAGTTAATCCTACTACTAAGGAAGTTTTTATTGCTTATACTGACGGCGCACCCGGAAGCGACGGCTATCCAGATTCTCGCATTTTTAATGTTGCGAAATATGGTAGCGCAGTCAACAGCAATCAGCAGTCGGGAGGACTTTACAAAATAATTGAAGACAGTCCCGACGGTGCGGGTTTGACGTTCCGCTGGCAGCGTTTGGCTCAAGGTGGAGAAGCGGGTTCGGTAGCTGGGGCGGGATTTGCTAATGTAGACAATTTGGCTTTTGACCCTCAAGGCAATGTTTGGGGTGTCACTGATATGTCTACGAGCACGCACAACGGTTTTGAGGTCGGTGCGGCTGGAAAGCCAACGACGATTGACCACAAGAAAACAGGAAATGTGGCAGAGTTTACTGGAGTTTTCGGCAACAATTTTCTGTTTTACATTCCGACTTCCGGCCCGAATGCAGGAACAGTAATTCCGTTTGCTTACGGGCCGAACCGATGCGAATTGACGGGGCCGACTTTTCTGGGAGATACGCTGTTGCTTGCGGTGCAGCACCCTGGGGAAGATAGCCCGATCGATGATGGTACTGTACTGAGTCGGCAAATTGAAATGTTGGATTTGAACGGTGCTGTTTTTAATCAGGCTCGTAGTGTTTCTCGCGGCAGTTTGTGGCCGAGTAACATTGAGAACGATCGGCGTCGATCGCCGATGCCGTCGGTGATTGGAATTCGTCGGGTGCGATCGACTCCTACGGGTCAGTTTGTTTAAATTTTACATTTTGCACCATTCTCAAGAACAGGCAAGATGCCTGTTCCACAAAGAGTAAATTTTCTTGTGGAACAGGAATCTTGCCTGTGCTTAAAAAGCTTATTGAGAATGGTGCAACATCTAAGTTTAAATTTGACTGACCCATCGGGGCCCAGAAACCGGGTTTTTACGAATCTGGAGTAAGATTAAATGAACCGCGAAGGCGCTAAGGACGCGAAGAAAGACAAAGAAGAAGATACTGTTCTTTATTCGCGCTCTAGCGCCTTCGCGGTTCGTTCAAATAATAAAAAAAATACCTAGGATAATTAATATCCAATCCCTTAATAGCGGAATTTTTAAGAAAATTGTACTTGGCGATATAAATCGGCGATCGCAATTTCTAGATTCACCGATTCAAGTTGCAAGGAATCGCCCAAACCATACTCGGAGAGAACCCATTGCCCCTGTTGATTGCGCCGGAATATCTCTACTCCTGGCTGTTCAACTTGCACCAAGACATACTCTTGCAATGTTGAAAATTGGCGGTATTTAGCAAATTTAATGCCGCGATCTGCTGCTTCTGTGGAAGGCGATAAAACTTCGATAATTAAGGAAGGAAATTGCACTAATTGCGGATCGTTATCATGCTCATCACAAGTTACTACAACATCAGGATAAAAATACTTTTGTCCTGGTTGCACTTGAACTTTTACATCTATAATGTAAATTTCGTAGGGGAGATTAAGGCGAGCGTCTAATAGCTTGAAGAAGTTGATGCAAATCCGATTGTGATTGCGGGTTTCGCCTCCTATCGCTACTACTTCGCCATCCCAATACTCGTAGCGTTCCTCTTGGGTGGGTTCCCAAGCGAGGTATTCTTCTGCACTCATCGATGGGCGATCGGGTAAGGCAACCATAATGCGATCGAGAATGAAGTATGTTTCTAGAATAGCTCGAATCTACCTGTGTGGGCTACAAAAAAGTCTAAATATACCTTTTACTCGCAAGAATCAGAAAGTAGGACGATCGCCCTATTTTGCTGTAGGGATTTTTACGTACTTATTATCTGCGGATACAACAGTAATTTTTCCGCCCGAAAACGCACTTATTTCATTGGCTAGCCATTCTATTTCTGGCGGGGTTAGCTGAGACAATTTTAGAGTTTCATAATATTCTTCTTGCTCGGAACTTGCCATCGAATGCCGGATATACATAATGTTATTATTAAGATTTTTATTCATAATTGGAGTAACCTGACATTTATACTCTGGCCACAGGTGAGTCACGGAAATCTGTTTTCGATCGATCTTTATTCTAGTCCCTCTGAAAAAAAATGTGATCGCTTCCCATAATATAGAAAAACCAGTGCCTACCAAAACAATTAAAAACACCAACATAAAACCGACTTCAAGGTGGCCTATAATTACGTTTATTATACATATAAAAGCCAATAAAACTAGCCCCAAACAAAACAACGTTCCTATCAATATCCAGAAGGCGCTCCCAAAAGTCAACCTTTTGGGTGGAATCAGAATCTCTAGATTCTCCCCATCTTCCTTCAGTTCAATCCTACTCCCAAACGGTTTTTGTCTAATCGCCGAGATATCTGTTTGCTGGCGGGGATTTTCCAAGGCTTTCAGCGCCTCCCCAGCAGATGCTAGACGGCGATTCAAACTCGGTTGTGTCATCCACTTCAGCCAATCGATTAAATCTGGATTGAGATTAACTATTGACTCAAATTGAATTTGCAAATTAGCTTGGGATAACTCGGCTGGATGCCTAAGCTGTCAAACATCTAAACTGCATTAACTAAGTTACCTTTATTTTTTATTTTTCTGTTCCATTTAATAATTAGTT
>NZ_JAUBUI010000154.1:0-5143 GCF_036705385.1 Microcoleus sp. B3-A4
TGCTTTCTATTCTGCCATCAACTTGCCTGCTAAGTCTTTGAGTATTTATACTGGCTGCAAAACTGGGATGCTCCCAACAGTTTTTTAATTCAGAATTCGTCTTTTTTACCTGACGGGGTTGTCACCCCGTCAGATTGGTGGATTGACAGCCGGGACAAATCATAATTTTTTTTACTTGATTAGAGCTTTTGTTTATACCATAAATATGCAACGCTCATTAAGTAGGTGAGAATATTGTAGGAATGATTGATTAATTTGCCCTAGAATTTTAGGATGGTAATTATATCAAGTCTGAGCGAGCGCTCGCAATACCTGAGACTCTGGAGGGTTGACGAATATTTGCATTGGGAATCCGAGTTCCGGGTGAACCCGTCCCTAAAGGATTGGAATGCTTTCGTAACTATCGGCCTATATTCCGCTTCATTTGATCTAGTTCTTCGTCTGCTTCCCAGCGTTGAAACTTTTCTTCTAAAGGGTCTGCGGCCGTAAAACTGCTATAATTTGAACTCTGATTCCAACCCTTTGTATCCCAATTCTGCTCTGTTTTAGTGGTGGTAGTTCGAGTTGCAGCTTCTGCCGCTTTTGCTCGGACTTCTTTTCGCCGTACTTGAATTTGGCGGTACAGTTCTTTTGCTTTTTCAATCCGTTCTTTGCAGCCTTGCATTTGACCCCAGCGCTGATTTCCCTGACGCAGCAAAGTGGCTTGCCGCTCTTGGGCGGCTTGAGCTAAATCGAGCCTTTGAGCAGCTTTAGCTTTGTTGATGCGATCGTTCCAGCGCTGAATTTCTTGAGCGGCGGATAGAATTTCGGCTTGCAGTTTTTTCTCTTGTTTTTGGATATCGAGAATCAGCCGCAGAGTGTCTTCTTCTTGTTCCTTCAGTTGTTCTTCTATTGCCTGCAATTCCAGATGGGGATTGCTGCGTAAAAATTCTTCTAATCTGGTTTCTAGAAAGCGGCTGAAATCATCAAATAAGCCCATTTTTTATAATTCCTCAGTCATTAGTCCTGGGTCATTAGTCATTGGTCATTAGTTATTAGTCATTGGTTCTTAGTCACTGGAGATCAATTATTGATCCTGAGTTGTTAGTTATAGGAGAAGAAAGTTCGGCAACGAATTGGGTAACCGATTTAACGGATAGAAGCAAGAAGTAATAAGAGCAATGGTTTCAGCAATTAAGAACTTCTTGGCGGTTCCTATATTATAACTGTTTTCACTGCTCGTGATATACAGCCCGATCGCTGCCCATTACTGATTACCGATGACCTGACTCATAACTAATGACTGATGACTAATGACTGATAACTGATTAGAATTTTTGGCCGACAAAAACCGAGCGCACATCTCCTCCTTTGCGGATAACGGCTTCTTGATTTTTGATTTCTGCCAGCGTCCAACCGCTAGCGCCAATGCTTTCGCCGACATAAATTCTGCGGGCTACGCCGTCTACTTCAAACAAAGCAGCCGATCGATCGCCCAACTCCAAAATCCCTACCAGCGTGTGGGCGGAAGTCGGGGCGCTGCTGACAGCCGGTGCGGATTGCTCGGGCGCGGGTGCGGATTGCTGGGCTGGGGGCGCGGGTGCCGGCTCGGTTTCGCGAGCCAAAATCTTTGGCTGGGGAGACTCCGAGGGGGAAGGGGAAGCGGCCAGGGGATCTCGAGTTCCCGCAGCGGCGATCGCACGACCGGAGGCTGGAGCAGCCGGCGAGGGGGAAACTGCGCTGGTTTGAGGAGCAGCCGGAGCAGCAGCTACCGGAGCAGCCGGAGCCACAGTCACCTGAGCGGGGGGAGGGATGACTACGACTTGGGGTGCTGGTGCTCCCGGCTGCGAGGCAGCTTGTTCCAGAGCATTAGCAATGCGGTTGACTGCTGTCGAAAGACCTGCTGTTGCCGGCGGCGCGCCGGAAATTGGAATGCTCGGCAGCGTCCCTGGGGTGGGGGCTCCGGGAACTCCTGCAAGTTGGGGGTTAGCTTGGGGTGCTTTTTTTTGTTCGATCGCTTCTAGGGAGCGCTGCACGTATTCGACAAACGGGGTATCTGGTGCTGTTTTGCCACTTGCTGCGGGTGTCTCTGGTGCGGGGGCGGCGGGCAAGCGCACGAGTCCCGACCTGCTTGCGAGCCATAACCCCATGACTAGCAGCAGCGACCCAAATGCTGCTCCCAGCAGGATTCTGTCGAATGATTGTTTGGACTGCTGTTTTTTGGCTGTTTCTAGGGCGACTTGGCGGGCGATCGCTTCTACGTCTTTTTCCTCCCGCTGCGGCTGGGGGGGTGCCAACGGCGACAAAACTATTTGAGGTACAGAGATCGACTTGAGCGCCACGAATTCAGGCTGCACTGGTTCCGATGGCAGTCCGTCGCTGCCGTCGAATGCTCGATCGACTCCTTCAAACAGTTCGTCCATCAACCGATCGGCGTAGGACTCTACTGCCACTGCTTCGGCTGGCACTGTTTCGACGGTCGCAACCACGGAGATCGGATCGGACGCTGATTCCAAAGACATCTGTTTGGCGATTACTTTTTGAGGCATAGTTTTCTCTGATTCGCGCTGCTCGACAACCCTGAGACTGTTAACTTTTGACTTTTACAGGATACTTGTGATGTTGACCAATTCTTGGCTCAGGACAGGTCAATTGTATCTCACTCATCACCATATTTTTAGTCCTCGGCCAACTTACTTTGCCCGATCGACTTTTTTTTTACCTGTTTTGGGCCTTTTAGTCCCTGTTTTCTGCTGCCAGTCTTATTTGCTTACGCTGACTTTTACTGCATATTCTACTGCTTGTGTCAATCCCACCCTCCGGGTCTTCACAGTTTTTGACATACAGCTTTACTTGAGGCGATCGCAAAAAAAACGGGTTTTTTGTCGCTGTTTCCGATCTCATTGCAGCTTTGACAAGGATTTCAGACTTTTAGCTGTCTTAAGTTTCTTTGTCCGTTTGCTTAAAAGTCATAACAGGCTTCAGGTTATATAACTTCAATAGTACAATAGCTTCATCATTAGGTAATAAATTGTCAAAGGTTGCAAAATCGTCTGTTAAATAAGAATCTCTCCTAATAATTTTTTTATATTTTTTACCTTACAAATTTTAATATTTAACTATAGTATTGCTTATTTTTAATAAAATAAAGTTATATTACAAATACCGATGCGATCGAAGTTTCGGGGAAAATACCACATTCTAAAGATGTATAATGGTAGGGGTAGAGCGCACATCTAACCTAATTAATTGGCTGATTTAAACACAAGTGCGATCGCCTACTTGTCTAGTTTTGCAATCTAAATATACAAAATTTTCAAAGGGACTTAACCACTCTGTTAATGGGTTAAAAATGATACAAATAATTTTAGTTTAATTGGCTAAAAATACAGTTTTAGCGAACATAATTGGCAGATATTACATAATTTATAGTGAGTATAGGGCTGTGAATGCTAAATGGAAATAACGTATTTTAAGTTTCTGGAAGTAGACTTGTAGGGCGCTAAATGCTAGGTTAGTTCAATTCACCACCCCTGGCAAGACAGTATAGTAAAGTATGATGAAACTGGGTTTTGGCTTGAAGCAAGTCAATCATCTCTAGATGCAGTCTGGAAAAATACTCAGGATGATGTCTATGCCCAACTACTCCAGTAGGGATGCTGAAATAATTTTTATTGTACAGCATAGAAAAATTTTGTATAATCATTGTGCAGGCTATATATCTCCTGATATGCCTATCTGGTTTTTTGTGTCTAGATTTAAATTGCTATGGAATTTTTGACTATCGGTTTCCTTGGAATACATCGCTTTGAAGATGGTGCTGCTATCCGTGGAGCGATTTTGATAACTGATACAGAAACGAAACCTCTAGAGTTTCGAGTAACCGGGCCTGTTCGTCCACAGAAATTCCAGGAGATAGTCTACGGTGGGCTTTTGAATGAGCATATTTCTGTAGAACTGATTGGGTTGCCTCTTCTGAATTCTCTCCAGCAAAAGCCTAACCTGATCATTGTCCGAGATATCTTGTTTCTAGAAATTAATACTAAGCAAGAAATTCCGACGGTTCTCCTACTGAAAGAAGATGAGCCTCTTTTCAATAGAGGCACTTCTAGTAAACCACTTAATCCAGAAGATTCTGGTCGTCCTCCAGTTAAAATTTGTACTTTGAGTCAATTTGAGCCAAAGTTGGAAGACATTTCACATCAGTTGCAGCCAATTTTTTTACATAGGGACTTAATGGAACCATTCGATCGCCTCGAAAAAGCCTGTGCTGATGTTGATACTCGTAATGTGGGTAATAACTAACACTTATGTTCCTGATTAAAGTAATTGCAAAGCAGCTTACTCGTACTACATCAGGTGTTAGATATCCAGATATCTACTTTATCTCTGTCTGGAGGATAGAAACCGCTGTTGTTTATCCGCAGAGTTTTCAGTTTCCATTCATATTGACTTCTGATAATCTTTGCTTAGTCATGGCAAGGAGTAAACCATCGGATAATCTCCTGCTCAAGATACCAGAAATTCACCAAATTCAGGCATCCCTGCTTATTCCTGAAAACTTGAGTATTCCTGAGATCGACATTCCGCAGCCAGGAGTATTCGATTGCACTGACTGGTTCATTGAAGGAGTTATTTGTTCGGAGAACTATGTCGAGCCATTTACTCCCACTAGAACCTTCAAGTACGAAAAAGTTAATTTGTTTGCCTCTCAGGTATCCGAAAATTTGTTTTTTTCATTGAATCTTCCTGAAATTTTTGGGCATTGTTTTGGTCAAGATAAAAAGCAACAAAATAAAGACCAAATCCCAACCAATTCGCCAAGCGAATGGGATCTTTTGCTTCCTATTTTATTACCTCCGCTATCGCTAGAGTTTCCGAAGAAGTTAGATTTTTATCATGAACTGCGCGGATATCAGCAACAGGGAATTAGTTGGCTTGTAGATCGGCCATCAGCTTTGTTGGCAGACGAAATGGGCACTGGTAAAACGGTTCAGGCACTGAATGCTCTGCGCTTGCTGTTTCGTCAAGGAAAGATTAGCTCGGCATTAATCCTGTGTCCACCTGCCGTTATCGGTAGCATTGACTGGGAGCATCCCGCTTTTTAACTAAGCAGAAATACTGAGTTTAATGTGGTTATTTAAATATGCACACCTGAGTCTTA